>CAYVDA010000020.1:8485-28053 GCA_964450635.1 uncultured Faecalimonas sp.
CGAAGTGACTATCTCCTTATGCATTTTTGCGCATCCTCGCGGAGCGTTCTTCTATCAAAACGGAGTCGTCCGCACGAACTTCCCATTTTTTATTTTTCACTGGGCGAAACCGTTTTGCGCGCGAAATGCATGTCACGAAGTGACTATCTCCTTATGCATTTTTGCGCATCCTCGCGGAGCGTTCTTCTATAACAGAACAGTGTACTCACTGTTCTGTTATAGAAGAAAAAGAGCATTTCAATATGCTCTTTCCTCTCTCTTATTTACTACTCAGATACAATTCGATTTCCTGTACGGCCGCTTCTTCGTCTACACCTTCCGCAATTACCGTTACCGTCTCACCGCTTCCCACACTAAGGGACATCATTCCCATGATGCTCTTGGCATTCACTTTCTTGTTGCCAACCTCAATATGTACGGTACTGGAAAACTGGCTTGCCTTCTGCACCAACATAGCAATCGGTCTGGCATCCAATCCATCCACACAATTTACGGTCACTGTTTTTCTCATCATCTTTCTGATCCTCCTGTTTTTTCTCTAAGGTCTTGCGCAATATTGCTTAATTTTCTCAATCTGTGATTGACACCGGATTTTCCCACCGGTTTTTCCAAAAGTTCTCCCAATTCCTTCAAGGACGCTTCCGGATATTCCAGCCTTAGACTTGCCATCTCCCGCAAAGGTTCCGGCAGTTTCTGCAGTCCAATCTGTTCTCGAATGTAGGTGATATCTTCCACTTGTTTCACCGCCGCCGAAATTGTCTTGTGAATATTCGCAGTCTCGCAATTCACTTGACGATTCACGGAATTACTAATCTCCTTTAGAATCCGAATGTTCTCAAATTCCATCAGAGCTACCGGTGCTTCCATGATGTTCAGAAGGTCCACAATCTGCGATCCTTCCTTCAGATATACTACATATGTTTTCTTTCGTATGATAATCTTCGCTTCCAGTCCAAAACTATTTATCAGACGCTTGGCTGTTCTGGCCAGTTCCCGCTCTCCGCATACCAACTCCAAATGGTAAGCTTTCTCCGGATTGCTCATGGAACCACCACTCAAAAATGCCCCTCGTATCCATCCTCGTTTACAGCAATTCTGCTGCACGATTACGTTATAAAGTTCCGGCTCATCCAATAATCTGGTAGCCTGCAAAACCCGCAACGCATCTTCATGACGGGAAAGTACCAGGGTATAAGAAGTACTCTTTCGTGCAGGATGATATGCCACACGAACATCAGTTACTATATTAAATGTTTTTTTCAATAATGTAAAGTACTTTCTTGCAACGGAAATATTTTCCGTATGCACCCGAATGGCATACTGTTCTTTCGTATTGATTCGAATATTGCCGCACATTCCAATGATAGCGCTGATTTCCGCTATTTTGCAATGACGTCCTTCTCCTATATTCTTCGCCAACTCTTCTTTGACTTTTCCTGAAAACGACAACTCCGTCTGTCTTTCTGTTCCCATTTTTTAAAATTCTCCCAGTCGTCTTACTTCCAGTTCCAATTCTACATCAAAGGTCTCTTTTACTTTCTGCTGCACCTGTCTTACCAATTCCATGATATCTGCCGCTGTTGCGCCGCCTCGGTTAATAACAAAACCGCAATGTTTCTCCGATACTTGCGCTCCACCAACCGTCAGACCTGCAAGGCCTGCATCCTGAATGAGTTTCCCGGCGAAATATCCTGTCGGACGTTTGAAAGTGCTACCTGCACTTGGAA
This sequence comes from uncultured Faecalimonas sp., assembly GCA_964450635.1. GTDB lineage: Bacteria > Bacillota > Clostridia > Lachnospirales > Lachnospiraceae > Faecalimonas. The sequence continues at coordinate 10,213 of CAYVDA010000020.1, forward strand.
ATTCTAACGGCTGCTTGGTCACACGCTGTTCCCGAAGTCTCGCCATCTCCGCTCGAATCACTTCTTGCTCTCCCTGCTGCAATTGCAAGACTGCTTCTAGCACAACATAGCCTTCTTTTGCCACTTTACTGGTACGATATCCAAGTTCCAATTCTTCTTTGGCAAGAACCATGCGCTCTCCCTGCTGATTGAGCACAGTCACGCACTCGATGACATCTTTCATCTCACCGCCATAGGCACCTGCATTCATAGAGACGGCACCTCCTAAGGTTCCCGGAATCCCTGCTCCAAATTCAAATCCCGTAAGTCCGGCTTCCAAAGCAACATTTCCAATCTTCGACAGAAGGGCGCCTGCCTGCACCCGCAACCGGTCGCCTTCTACTGTAATGGCATTCATCTCTTTGCAAATCTGCAAAATCACACCACGATAACCTCCGTCTCCTACCAGGAGGTTGCTGCCATTTCCCAAAACGAAGAATGGTACTCCTTCTTCCTTGCACAAAGCAAGAACAGCCGGTACCTCCTCTTCCTCTTTGACAGATACGAAATAATCCGCATTACCTCCTACACGAAAGGTGGTATGCCGACTCATTGGTTCGTCCTTTAAAACCCGATCTGTCTCTACTATTTCTATCAATCTATCATAAAATGTATGCATCTTATCCTTCTCCATTTTTGAAGTTATTATTCCTTATGATACATCAACTTGCACAGAAATTCAACGGGCACTTGCAAAATCCCACAGAATAGAGTATATTAGATTCAATGTACAAAAAAGAAAAAATAAAGGAGTGATGGAACAGTGGACCCTAGTGCCGCCATACAAATTATTGTACTTATTATTCTATTATTGTTATCTGCATTTTTTTCTTCTGCAGAAACAAGTCTGACAACTGTAAATAAGATTCGACTCCGTTCCTTAGCAGAGGACGGAAACAGCCGGGCAAAGGTTGTGCTTGAGATTACGGAGAATTCTTCCAAATTACTCAGCACGATCCTGATAGGCAATAACATTGTGAACCTATCAGCCTCAGCTCTAACGACGACCATCGCATATAGTTTTCACCATGATGCAGCGATTGCCATTGCAACCGGTTTGATTACCGTAGCGATCTTGATTTTCGGCGAGATTACCCCGAAGACCATCGCCACCATTCACGCCGAGAAGATGGCTCTGCTCTATGCTTATCCGATTCGTCTGATTATGTGGCTGATCACACCGATTAGTGTTGCTATCAATTTGATGTCCCGTTTTATTTTCTTCCTTCTGCGTATCGATCCGAACGCGAAACCGGAAGCTATGACCGAAGATGAACTTCGTACCATCGTGGATGTGGGACATGAATCTGGTGTCATCGAAGAGGAAGAACGCGATATGATCAACAACGTATTCGACTTAGGCGATGCGAAAGCCAAGGATGTTATGGTACCTCGTGTCAATATGATATTTGCAGATGTTGACAGCACATATAAGGAATTGATTGACATTTTCCGCGAGAACAAATTCACCCGTCTTCCGATTTACGAGGAGACTACGGATAATGTAATTGGTACAATCAACATGAAGGATTTGCTGTTATTTGATAATACAAAGGAATTTCATGTGAGAAATATTCTTCGTGAAGCCTATTTCACACATGAGCATAAGAATATCTCAGAACTGCTTGTAGAGATGCGAGAAGCCTCTTACAATATTGCCATCGTCTTAGATGAATATGGCGAGACGGCAGGTCTGATTACCTTAGAAGATATTCTGGAAGAAATCGTCGGTGAGATTCACGACGAATATGATGTCAATGAAGAGGAAGAACTCTTCCGTCAGATTGGAGAGCGGGAATACTTAGTAGAAGGATCCATGTATCTGGATGACTTAGATGACCGTTTGGAACTACAGTTAGAATCGGAAGATTATGATTCCCTCGGCGGTTATCTGATTGAGAAATTAGACCGCCTGCCGGAAATTGGAGATGAATATACCTCCGAGCAAGGTATTCGCCTGGTGGTGGACTCTATGGATAAGAACCGTGTCGAAAAGGTTCGAATCGAAATTCCGGAAAATTTTTATCAGAAGAAAGAGGAAGATGCAGAGGAACTCTCCTAAGTCTTCCCACAATAAAATCGGCATTTCGTGCGAGCACGATTCCATTGCCGCAAAAAGGAAGCTGACGATTCACGCCAGCTTCCTTTTTTATTGTCCTTCTTCCGGTGTCGCTCCCTCGCCACCTACCGGTGTAGTGGTCGTCGTATCACCATCCGTAGTCGGTGTATCCGTCTTCTTATCATCTGTTTTCTTGTCATCATCCGTCTTTTTATCGTCTTTTGGATCTGTCTTGTCGATATGTCCCGGACAACTCTGAGTCGGTGCTGTTCCCGGTGTAAAATATTCTGCATAGGAAGAGCAAGATCGTCCACTGGATAATTTGCCTGTGGAACGACAGATATATTTCTTCTCAATATCTTTCGGCATCTGGAACTCTTTCTTCTCATAACCTTTGTGAATCCGCTCCATAATCTTCTTCCAGATAACTTCGTGGAAACTCTGGCTCATGCCTTCCATAGACTTATTATCATCATAACCGGTCCATACAGAGCAAGTCAGATATGGTGTATAAGCGGACAACCACAAATCCACACTCTTCGTGGTGGTTCCCGTCTTACCGGCCACCGGCATATTCGACATTCTTGCCGCAGTTCCGGTACCATACTTAATAACATCCTGCATCGCATTTGTTATCAATGCTGCTGTGGTCTCTTTCATCGCCACATGGGTCTCCGGCGTCTTCTCGAATAGCAGATTACCATCATGGTCATAAATCTTAGTATAGAGAACCGGCTCGGTATAGACACCGCCATTTGCAATAGCTGCATAGGCTGCTGTCATCTCAATATTATAAACTCCTTTGGAAATACCGCCCAGGCATGCAGCCTGAACAATATCCTGTGTTGGATCTAAGGTGGTCAGAGCAAAATTCTCTGTCAAATACTTATATCCCACTGCCGGTGTAATCTCCGTAAATTTCTTCACGGTACAGACATTCGCCGACTGCTCAATACATTTTCGAATGGTCATACCGCCTTTGTACCCGGAACCCCACCAGTTATTCACCAATTTGCCATTGTCATATTTAAACGGTGAATCCTTGATAATAGTCGCCAGGGTATCGCCATTGGTATCCAATGCCGGTACATAAGTGGAGAGAATCTTAAAGCAAGACCCCGGCTGTCTGTAAGACTGCGTAGCACGGTTCAAGCTCATACTCTCCGTCTTCTTTCCACGTCCCCCAACCAATGCTTTTACATGTCCGGTATACTGATCCATCACAACAACTGATGCCTGAGGCTGGGCGGATAAAGTCACCCGCTTATCTACCGTATCCCCTTTGCCAGTCAAAGAATCAATATACTCTTCTACCAACCGGTTCGCACGAGCTTTGGTACTCTGGGTCAGACCATAGGTCTCCCCATATTTTTCATAAATAAAATTCTTAAGCCCATTATGATCGTAATTCTTCTGCGTACCATCCGGCTTGGTTATGGTAATGGCACAGGTAATGCCCCATTCCACTGTAGACGGATAGTTGTCCGAATTACGAAGCTCCTGTTCGCAGATCTTCTGCATCTTTGTATCCTGCGTGGTGATAATCTTCAAACCACCACTGTAAACAGCATTATATGCTTGGGCCTCTGAATATCCAAGTTCTTCCTGGAGATCATCAATGACCTGTTTGGACACTTCATCTACAAAATAGGAGCTCACCCGAATGCTGTCAATATATTGCGCATTGGCCGTCTGAATCCGGCTGTATACATTATCCTTCAAGGCGTTGGCATGTTCCGCTTCGGTTATAAATCCTTGCTCTAACATGTCATCTAAGACTTTCTGTCGACGAGTCGCATTCTCCTCCGGATTATTAATCGGATTATACCGGGTCGGGTTCTGGGTAATGGCTGCTATGGTCGCACATTCCGAAAGAGTCAACTCGCTGACATCTTTGGCAAAGTAGCGCTTGGACGCCGCCTGTACTCCCAACGTATTCTGTCCCAAGTTGATAATATTGAGATAATCTTCGAGGATCTCTTTCTTATCTACCTTCTTCTCCAACTCCATCGCCAGGTATTGTTCCTGAATCTTACGCTTAATACTCTCAATTCTCGTCTCCTGGTTGAAATTCGGGAAAATACTGTTCTTAATCAGCTGCTGGGTAATGGTACTTGCACCTTCCGAAAGTCCACCGGAGAGAACCCCTTTTACCAAGGCTCTGGCAATTCCCTTCGGATCGATTCCGTTATGTTCATAGAAACGGGAATCTTCGATAGCCACCACGGCATTCTGCATATTCTTCGGAATCTTATCAATGGAAGTGAAAACACGGTTCGATCCCGCACCTACAAAGGTATCCAAAACGGTCTTTTCATCGTCTGCATATACGGTTGTGGTATAGGCAGATGGTTTCACATCATCTGCTGTAATCTTCGGTGCTTCATCTATAATCTGTTTAAAGAGTAAACCTCCTGCTGCAATTCCTGCCAGCACCATAACCAGAAGTAACAGTAACATAGATTTAAAAAACCTCACGCCTGCACGCTTCTTCTTCATGGCTGTCTTTGAAGTAATCTCTCGCTGTCGTCTGGCAATATTCTTTTTTCCATAATTCATGCGTTTAGCCTCCTTCATATAGAGTCCATTATAACAAACTTGTCCTTCTAAATAAAGGGAATTTTCAAAACTTCGTCTTTTCCAACGGATTTTTGAAGAAAATCTTGTGAATCCTGCCCCTTTCTTGTTATACTATAGAAAAATATTAAAGGAAAGAAAGACAAAGTATGGATTGTAAAATTGTATATAAAGGTGGAGAAGCCGAAATCGTAGAAAAGAAGTCCCGCTTCATTGCCACCGTTCTTCCGGTTACAACCGAGGAGGAAGCCCTCACTTTCATCGAATCAATGAAAAAGAAATATTGGAATGCACGTCATAATTGTTATGCCTATGTCATTGGTGAGCGCAATCAACTCCAGCGATGTAGTGATGACGGAGAGCCAAGCGGAACCGCCGGAAAACCTATGTTGGAGGTATTATTAGGCGAAGAAATCTGCAATACCGTTGTCGTCGTCACCCGCTATTTCGGTGGCACATTGCTTGGAACCGGCGGGCTTGTGCGAGCCTATAGCGCATCGGTAAAAGCCGGTCTCTCTGCCAGCACGATCGTGACAAAGACAGCCGGCGCCAAAGTATCCATCCACACAGATTATACCGGTCTTGGCAAAATCCAATACATTCTAGGGCAACGAAGCATCCTCATTCCCCATACCGAATATGAGGAAGCCGTAGATCTAACCTGTTACCTGACAGAGGAACAACTCCCTTACGTGCAGGCAGAAATCAGAGAGGCCACCAACGGCCAAGCTGGGTTTGAAATTGAAAAAGAATGTTTTTTTGCAGAGATCGACGGTGCCATAGAAGAACTCTAGGCACTCTCCTACAAGTACAAAAAAGAGCACGCACTCCTTCATACCGGGAAATGCGTGCTCTTTTTTATTCCTCATCCATACATTCTAATTTACTAACAGACACTTCATAGGCAATGCGTTTCTCCGTTTCTGTCTCCGTCAATTTCTTGACATATTCCCGACTTTGAATCCGCCCCAACACCTGGACATGGGCACCGATTTCAAACCCGGAGGCAAATCTGGCATTTCTCCCCCAGCAAATGCACGGGATATAATCAGATTTCCCATAAGGGCGATTCACTGCAAGCAGCAAATCAGCAATCTCCCTTCCCAATGGCGTCTTCCGATAGATTGGCTGCTTACATATGTACCCATCCAGGAAGATGTGGTTCGTCTTAGCTCCATCCGGCTCTTCTTCCACAAAGGCTAATTCCCTGACAAACACAGAAAGTACCAGCCGGTTCTTCTTCTCGTCGTGTTGGTTGTAAGAGCGAAATTGCCCCGTTGCCATCAGATATTCGCCACGGTAATCCTGTTTTACGTCCACCAATCGCTCAGAAACCATCAACGGAATCCGATCATCAGAATTGCTCAAACGTCTTACCAGCACATCTACCATATAGAAGCCTTCTCCAAATACTTCATGGCTAAATACGAACTCCGATGCTACCTCCCCCATAATTGTCACTTGGTTGTTTTCAATAATCTTATCTGACATGAATTGTTTTCTCCTTCCTCTTTGCGGTATTTTTCCTCATTACTATGTTTATGCCCGAATCTTCTATTTTAGACCAATTTTCTTTGAAATTTTCTTGTAATCTTTTGAAAATGTGATAAACTAAGGAAGTTGTAAAGAAATTAGAAGTTTCAAAAATGGAGTGATATTAATATGAAAACAAAACGCGAAGACATTCGTAACATTGCCATCATTGCTCACGTTGACCATGGTAAAACAACTCTGGTTGATGAGCTGTTAAAGCAAAGTGGTGTATTCCGTGCTAATCAGGAGGTCGCTGACCGTGTCATGGATTCCAATGACATCGAGCGGGAACGTGGCATTACCATTTTATCCAAGAATACCGCTGTCTATTATAAGGATACGAAGATCAATATTATCGATACCCCGGGGCATGCAGATTTCGGTGGAGAAGTGGAACGTGTCTTGAAGATGGTAAATGGTGTTATCCTGGTCGTAGATGCTTTTGAGGGCGCCATGCCGCAGACTAAATTTGTCTTAAAAAAGGCGTTGGAATTGCAACTTCCGGTGATTGTCTGCATCAATAAAATTGACCGTCCGGAGGCAAGACCGGATGATGTCATTGACGAAGTCTTAGAATTATTTATGGATTTGGATGCTTCTGACGAGCAGTTAGACTGTCCATTTGTCTATGCTTCTGCCAAAAGCGGCCATGCTGTTTTAGATTTGACAGAGGAACCAAAGAACATGGAGCCTCTCTTTGAGACCATTTTGGATTATATTCCGGCTCCGGAAGGGGATCCGGATGCCAACACCCAGGTACTGATCAGCACCATCGATTATAATGAATATGTAGGTCGTATCGGTGTGGGAAAAGTCGATAACGGAACCATCGCTGTGAATCAGGAAATGGTCGTTTTCAATGCCCACGAGCCGGACAAGCAGAAGAAGGTTAAGATTAGCAAATTGTATGAATTTGACGGTTTGGATAAGATTGAGGTAAAGGAAGCTTCCATCGGTTCCATCGTTGCCATCTCCGGAATTGCAGATATTGCCATCGGAGATACATTATGCGCACCGGAGAATCCGGTTGCGATTCCGTTCCAGAAGATCTCAGAACCAACCATTGCAATGCAATTCTTGGTAAATGACAGTCCATTTGCCGGACAGGAAGGAAAATTCGTAACCTCCCGTCACCTCCGTGATCGTTTGTTCCGGGAATTGAATACGGATGTCAGCCTTCGTGTAGAGGAATCGGAATCTGCCGATAGTTTCCGTGTATCCGGACGTGGAGAATTGCATCTTTCCGTATTGATTGAAAATATGCGCCGGGAAGGTTATGAATGTGCCGTAAGCAAAGCAGAAGTTCTGTATAAGCATGACGAGAACGGCAAATTGTTAGAGCCTATGGAATTGGCTTATATTGATGTTCCGGATGAATTTACCGGCACTGTCATCGACAAATTAAGCCAGCGTAAAGGGGAACTTCAGAGCATGGGCGTATCCAACGGATCCACAACGCGCCTGGAATTCTCAATCCCTGCCAGAGGTCTGATCGGATACCGTGGGGAATTTATGACTGATACCAAGGGAAATGGTATTTTAAATACGGCATTTGACGGCTATGCCCCTTACAAAGGAGATATCCAATACCGAAAGCAAGGTTCTCTGATTGCATTTGAAACCGGCGAATCTGTAACCTACGGTCTCTACAGTGCCCAGGAACGTGGAACTTTATTTATCGGTGCCGGTGAGAAAGTCTATGCCGGTATGGTTGTGGGCCAGAATGGCAAAGCGGAGGATATCGAGCTGAATGTCTGCAAGACCAAGCACTTAACCAACACTCGTTCTTCCGGCTCTGACGAAGCACTTCGCCTTACCACACCACGCATTCTGAGTCTGGAAGAAGCCTTGGATTTCATCGATACGGATGAGCTTCTGGAAGTTACTCCTACCACCCTTCGTATCCGAAAGAAAATATTGGATGCAAGACTTCGAAAACGTGATAAATTCCGCTAGCATGTACAAGAAAACTGTAGTATAATGGTATCATAGAAACAAAATAAAAGGAGTTGATCACATGAAATTTATTATTAGTGGAAAAAACATCAACGTAACACCGGGGCTTCGTTCTTCTGTTGAGCAGAAACTCGGAAAACTGGAACGGTATTTTACTCCTGATACCGAAATCATTGTAACCTTGAGTGTGGAGAAAGACAGACAAAAGATTGAGGTTACCATTCCTGTCAAAGGCAACATCATTCGTTCCGAACAGGTCAGCGATGATATGTATGTATCCATCGATCTTGTTGAGGAAGTGATTGAGCGTCAGCTTCGCAAGTATAAGAACAAGCTGGTAGCCAGACACCAGGAAGGTGGCAACTTCCAACCGGATTTTCTCTCCGATGCAGACTTAGAGGACGATGAAGATACCATTCAGATTATACGTACCAAGCGCTTTGGCATGAAGCCATTATTCCCGGAAGATGCCTGTGTACAGATGGAACTTCTTGGACATAACTTCTTTGTCTTCCGCAATGCAGAGACCGATGAAGTGAATGTCGTTTATAAGCGAAAAGATAATACATTTGGTTTGATCGAACCGGAATTCTAGATGATAAAAAGCAGAGGAATTAACCTCTGCTTTTTTGTTTGCTAATAATTATTTATCATAGAATCCGAACTCAAAAGAATACATTTCCAATGTTATAAATCACAAAGGCCGCAACCCATGCTACCACACACTGCTCTACTACAACTACCATTGCCCATTTGCCGCCCAGCTCACGCTTTACAGATGTAACTGCCGCCACGCACGGCGTATAGAGCAGGCAAAATACCAAGAGGCTTAAAGCTGCAACCGGAGAAATAGCTGCCATAATTCCTTTTGCAGAGCCAAATAATACATGTAGTGTCGATACTACACTCTCTTTTGCCATAAATCCAGTCAACAAAGCGGTGGAAATACGCCAGTCTCCAAATCCCAGCGGTTTAAAAAGCGGAGCGAGCACACCGGATACCATGGCAAGAATACTATCCTGCGGATTGGATACCACATCCATTCGAATACTAAAGGTCTGTAAAAACCAGATCACAATGGTCGCCAAAAAGATAACCGTAAAAGCTCTCTGCAAGAAATCTTTTGCCTTATCCCACAGAAGCAATCCCACATTCTTTGCTCCCGGCATTCGATAATTCGGCAATTCCATCACAAACGGCACCGGTTCTCCTTTGAACAAGGTACCTTTCGTCAATAATGCCATGCCTATTCCCACCAAAATACCAATCACATAGAGTGCTACCATCACCAAAGCTCCATACTTCGGGAAAAAGGCTTTGGTAAAGAATACATAGATTGGCAATTTTGCCGAACAGCTCATATAAGGTGTCAGCAAAATGGTCATCTTTCGATCCCGCTCAGAAGGAAGGGTGCGGGTTGCCATTACCCCCGGAACCGTACATCCAAATCCTATGAGCATAGGTACAATACTTCTGCCGGAAAGCCCGATTTTTCGTAACAATTTATCCATCACAAAAGCCACACGGGCAATATAGCCACTATCTTCCATCAATGACAGGAAGAAAAATAGGGTTACAATCACCGGAAGGAAACTAAGCACACTTCCTACTCCGGTAAAGATTCCGTCTATTACCAGAGAGTGGAGCACCGAATTAACCTGCATGGTACTCATCCAGCTATCCACCAGGTTAGTCAAAGCGGTAATCCCCATATCTAACACATTTTCCAAAGCAGCCCCGATTACATGGAAAGTCAGGTAAAAGACCAATGCCATAATTCCGATAAAAGCCGGAATGGCAGTATATTTTCCTGTCAAAACCCGGTCAATTCGGTTACTTCGCAGATGTTCTTTGCTCTCTCTTGGCTTGATTACCGTCTCCTTGCAAACTTTTTCAATATAGGAGAAGCGCATTTTTGCAATGGCCGCTGACCGATCCAGACCACCTTCCTTTTCCATCTGGACAATGATATGTTCGATCATCTCTAATTCATTGGTATCTAAACACAATTTTTCTATGATCAACTGATCCCCTTCTACTACTTTGCTTGCCGCAAAACGAATCGGAATCTGCGCCTGTCTGGCATGGTCTTCGACCAAATGCATAATACCATGCAAGGCTCGATGGAGAACACCATCGTCCTCTGTGGCACTACAAAAGTCTTTCTTCCCCGGTGTTTCCTGATATTTTGCCACATGCATAGCGTGGGCTACCAGTTCATCAATCCCTTTGTTCTGCGCCGCAGAAATCGGGATGACCGGGATTCCCAAAAGTTGCTCCATCTCATTGACACGGATGGAACCACCATTGGCATAAACCTCATCCATCATATTCAAAGCCAGAACCATAGGAATATCAAGTTCCATCAACTGCATAGTCAGATAGAGATTGCGTTCGATATTCGTAGCATCGACGATATTGATAATGCCTTTTGGTTGCTCCTCTAAGAGAAACTGCCGCGTTACCAGCTCTTCCCTGGAATAAGGAGACATAGAATAGATGCCCGGAAGATCCGTTACGCAGGTGTTCTTCTTGCCACGAATCTCTCCATCTTTCCGATCCACTGTCACCCCTGGGAAATTTCCTACATGCTGATTCGAACCAGTCAATTGGTTAAACAAGGTCGTCTTTCCGCAGTTCTGGTTCCCAGCCAAGGCAAAGGTCAATATTGTGCCTTCCGGAAGGGGATTCTCATCCCCTTTTGCATGATACTTACCGCCTTCTCCAAATCCCGGATGCACCTCGGCATTGCGCCCGGATTGCGGCCTTGCTTCCATCTTAGGTGCCTCTTTTACATCAGTAATCTCGATCTTCTCCGCATCATCCAATCGCAATGTCAATTCATATCCATGAATGCGAAACTCCATCGGGTCTCCCATGGGAGCATATTTCACTAATGTAATCTCTGCATTGGGAATCACTCCCATATCAAGAAAATGCTGTCGCAGAGCACCTTCTCCACCGACAGAGACAACCGTCGCTGTCTTTCCTATTGGTAATTCTCTTAATTTCATCGTTCTATAACTCCTTGCCTTTTTGCCTTTTACCACTATAACACAATCCGACAAACTTGTATACCATTTACACATCCTTAGAAATGTGCTTTTTATATTCCGCAATCTGAAAAAGAACCGCGAAAACAAAAGGCTATCTGCCTTTCGATGCCTCTTAAATACCGAAAAACAGATAGCCTCTCTTAATCTTCTTTATTCGACTACAACGCCTTTTTGCAACATTACATTTGCATAGATAGCGGTCTCGCCGGTTGCGATGATGCAATATACTTTCTTCGCTTCTTCATAGAATGCGAAACGTTCAATATTGCCTACGGCTTCTGCGCCGCGATCATCATGTTTTGCAACAATCTCTTTGTAAGTATCCCAAATCGGTGTCTCCACTTTTCCGACATCTCCCGGCATTAACTCCATGAGATTCACCGGTTTCTCCACGTAGGTATCTAGCGGAAATACTTTCAGGATTGCATCTAAAATCTCCGGAACACCATGTCCGTCCATGCGAATTACAATGGCATCTTTTCCCATCGATTCGGAAGGGAAGTTCCCATCTGCGATTACAAGGCGGTCGCTGTGTCCCATCTCACACAGAACTTTCAATAACTCCGGTGACAAAATGGATGGAATTCCTTTTAACATTGTCTCTCTCCTCGTTCCTATTTGTAGAATGGTCCATATGCTGCACATGCTCTGTAGTCAGCACTTTCTTTATCCATGCCAAATGCATTCCATGCTGCCGGTCTGAAGATCTTCTCTTCCGGTACGTTATGAAGTGCAACCGGGATTCTAAGCATTGAGCAAAGGGTGATCAAATCTGCACCGATATGTCCGTGAGAAATTGCACCGTGGTTCGCGCCCCAGTTATTCATTACATCATAAGCTGACTTGAACGGAGATCCATCTTTGTGATCACATCTTGGTGAGAACCAGGTACATGGCCATGTATAGTCTGTTCTCTTCCAAAGGGTGTCAGATACGTCTGTCGGAAGTCCTACTGTCCATCCTTCTGCAATCTGAAGAACCGGTCCTAATCCTTTTACAAGGTTCAAACGGATCATGGTTGCCGGCATCGTAGCGGTTGTCTCGAATCTGGATGAGAATCCGCCTCCACGGAAATATCCGTTGTCTGCTGCATTCCATGTCGTTGCTGCCATGATTGCATCCTGGTCAGCTTCTGTTACTTCATACCAAGGTTTCATTACTGCATTACCGTCTGCATCTTTTGCTTCTGCATTAGCATCCAAGCAGCATGCTCCTGAGTTGATCAAATGGATGACACCGTCAGACTCTTTTGCAACACCTTCGATATCATATCCGGTTACTCTCTTAATCGCATCACCGCTCCAGTATGTACGAACATCTGCGAACATCTGTGCCTTATTGGTAATGAGTTTCATAAATAACATTCCAAGTGCGTTCAATATATCATTCTCGGTAGCAAGAATATATGGTTCTCTTGCTCCATTCCAGTCAAAGGAAGTATTCAGAACTGCTTCTGCGAAGTCTCCGTTCGGATAGAAGTCTGTCCACTGTCTCTGTCCCTGGAAACCTGCTGCGATGGCGTTGTGTCCAACCTTCTCTTCTTCGCAGCCTTCCGGAAGATTCTTGTTACCATTCATCAAGTCTTTGATGATCACTGCCATCTTCACTACGAACTCGAATTGCTCTTCTTTCTTCTCTTCGCTCATCTTAAGTTCATCCGGGTTCTTATCGAATCCGATGATACATTTTTCTTTTGCCCATGCAAGTGCTTTCTGGAATTCTGCTTCATCATAGATTCCTTCTGTCATACGACGGATGATCTCTACCTCGTCCACAGATTCTACACGCATACCAAGGTAGCTCTCCAAAAAGTCAGAATCAATAATCGATCCACCGATACCCATACAGATAGAACCAATCTGTAAGTAAGATTTGCCTCTCATGGAAGCAGCGGCTACTGCTGCACGTCCGAATCTTAATAATTTCTCTTCTACATCTGCAGGAATGCTTCCGTCTTCAATATCCTGAACATCATGTCCGTAAATACCAAATGCTGGAAGTCCTTTCTGTGCATGTGTAGCAAGAACTGATGCCAGATATACGGCGCCCGGTCTCTCTGTCTTATTGCATCCCCATACCGCTTTGATGGTGGTTGGATCCATATCCATAGTCTCAGAACCATAGCACCAGCAAGGTGTCACAGTAAGGGTAATCGCTACTCCTTCTTTTCTGAATTTCTCTTCACATGCTGCTGCTTCTGCAACACGTCCAATCGTTGTATCAGCGATTACAACCTTAACCGGTTCTCCGTTGGAATATTTCAAATTCTCCTCGAAGAGCTTCTTTGCTGCAAGAGCCATTCCCATGGTCTGGTCTTCCAAGCTTTCACGCACCTTTAATGCTCCTCTACGTCCGTCGATTGTTGGTCTGATACCGATTACCGGATAACCGCCAATTAATCTGCTTTCTGCCATTTTTGTTCTCCTCCTTGTGTTTGAATCCTGTCTCACAACCTCTCTTACATATTGCACAAAAAATAGGTGCAAAATGCTTCCGTTGTTGTCTACATTCTTACATCCATGATAGCACCTTTCTGCCCGCTTTTCAAGATTTCTATTTTGCTCTATTGCGAGAGCAAGATTCTTCAATTTTCCAGAAAACACCGCTATTTTCCTTGAAAATTCAATGAGCGCGGATTGCTTTTGCTCCAAAATCCACCTTGTATTACAGCCCTTTTGTAATGCTTCCTTCCCCGAATCGTTTACGGATCGCATCCATCGTTTTATCCATGGTCTCCCGCTTTCGATTCTGAGCCGTTTTCTCCTGTGTTTCCTCCTGATAATCAAAGAGGTGCATCTGTTCCGGCTCACCTTCTTCCTTTAGTTTCGAGGTGCGAATTCCTAAGAGGCGGATCGGCCTGCCATCCCACAACCGGGCAAATAATTCACATGCCGCATCATAGATCTGTTTGTCGCTTGCCGTCGCTCTGGATAGCTGCCTCTGATGGGAAACATTTTGAAAATCGTAATATCGGATTTCCACACTGACCATGCCGGCTTTCTGTCCGCTTGCACGAAGCCGTTTTCCCACACTTTCTGCCAGGCGAAACAACACCTGCTGCGCCTCTGCTTCCGTAGTCAGATCCTGTGGCAACGTGGTGGAATTGCCAATCCCTTTATTCTCCACATGATCCCGTACTACCCGGTTGCTGTCGATGCCATGGGAAAACTCCCAGAGGGTCTGCCCATGGCTTTTTAGATGAAGCCTTAGAAGCTCCGGATCTGCCTTGGCCAATTCCCCAATGGTGCGAATTTCCAGCTTGTGAAGCACCTCCACACTACTTTTTCCTGCCATATACAAATCAGAAACCGGCAGTGGCCACATCTTTTCCGGAATTTCTTCCGGAAACAACGTGTGAATCCGGTTTGGTTTCTGAAAATCAGATGCCATCTTTGCCAAAAGTCGGTTCGCGGAAATCCCAATATTTACCGTAAATCCAAACTTCTCATAAATCCGGTCTTTGATCTGTCTCGCTCCCTCTAGTGACGTAGCATATTTGTGTGCAATCCCGGTAAAATCCATGTAACATTCATCAATGCTGACCTGCTCGATATCCGGCGTATAGGTCCGGAGAAAATCCATGAGGCGCTGACTGTATGCCTGATACATGCCATGATCCGGAGGAACGACCAAAAGCCCGGGGCACTTGCGCAATGCATGTGCCACAGGCTCTCCGGTCTGAATCTTATATTTTTTAGCCGGCATGGACTTTGCTAATACAATCCCATGCCGTTTGGACTGGTCGCCGCCAATGATTGCCGGTATCTCCCGCAAATCCTCGGCTGCCCCATTTTTTAACGCTTCTACCGCCGTCCAGCTAAGGAAGGCAGAATTCACATCAATGTGAAAAATGATCTGTTCCATATTCTACCATCGCCTTTTTCAAGGTGCCATGCAACTGTCCGTCCTGTACATCCACGTAAATGGTATCCCCCTGGCCTGCTTCCCCATCCAGGATCAGTCTGGCCGCCAAAGTCTCTACGTGCTTTTGGAGATACCGTTTCAATGGTCTTGCTCCATACATCGGCTCATACCCTCCATCTACCACATATTCTTTCGCTGCCTGGGTCAGTTCCAGCGTCAGTTGCTTATCTGCTAATCGCTTGTTAACATCTGCTACCAATAAATCAATAATGGCACAAATGTTCTCCTTCGTCAATGGTTTGAACATAATGATTTCATCCAGACGATTCAGAAATTCCGGTCGGAACCGCCCCCGAAGTTCTGCCATGACCTGCGCTTCTCTCTCCGGTGCAATCTCCCCATTTTCATCAATTCCTTCCAGCAAATGTGCGGAACCGATATTGGAAGTCAAGATCAGGATCGTATTCTTGAAATCTACGGTTCTTCCTTGGGAGTCCGTAATTCGTCCGTCATCTAACACTTGCAGTAACACATTGAATACATCCGGATGGGCTTTCTCGATCTCATCAAAAAGAACAACGGAATATGGTTTTCGTCGCACTGCCTCGGTAAGCTGTCCCCCTTCGTCATAACCCACATATCCCGGAGGTGCTCCAATGAGACGGGATACGGAATATTTCTCCATATACTCACTCATATCAATGCGCACCATATTACTCTCATCGTCAAAGAGTTGTTCTGCCAAGGCTTTGGCCAGTTCTGTCTTACCCACACCGGTAGGTCCCAGGAACAAAAAGGAGCCAATCGGTTTGGTCGGATCTTTGATACCGGCTTTGGAGCGCAGGATCGCTTCCGTTACCTTCGCAACCCCTTCCTCCTGTCCAATCACACGTTTGTGTAATTCCGTATCCAAATGCAAGATCTTACTCCTCTCGCTTTCATTTAACTTAGAAACCGGAATGCCGGTCCAGCGGGAAATAATCTTGGCAATCTCTTCATCTGTCACACTCTCATGAACCAGAGTTAAATCTTTGTTCTTCCCCTTCTCTTCCTCTTCTTCCAACTGTTTGGTCAATTGTGGCAATTTACCATATTGGAGCTCTGCTGCCTTTTCCAGATCATAGTGCCGCTGTGCCGCTTGAATCTCCCGGTTCACCTGTTCAATCTCTTCTCTAAGTTTTTGCAATCGTTCTACTGAATTCTTCTCATTATCCCACTGGGCCTTCTGGCCTTTAAATGACTCCCGCAATTCAGCCAATTCCTGTTGCAGGGTTGCAAGCCGTTCTTTGCTCAGGCGATCATCCTCTTTCTTCAAAGCTGCCTCTTCAATTTCAAGTTGCATAATCCGTCGCTGCAATTCGTCAAGTTCTGTCGGCATGGAATCAAGCTCCGTCTTAATCAATGCGCAAGCTTCATCCACCAGGTCAATGGCTTTATCCGGCAAAAACCGATCGGAAATATACCGATTAGACAGGGTTGCTGCCGCTACCAGTGCGCCATCTGTAATCTTCACTCCATGGAAGACTTCATATCGCTCTTTCAATCCTCGAAGGATGGAAATGGCATCTTCCACCGTAGGTTCCTCCACCATAACCGGTTGGAATCGACGTTCCAGTGCTGCATCTTTCTCAATGTACTGCCGATATTCATCCAAGGTAGTGGCTCCAATACAATGAAGTTCCCCTCTTGCAAGCATCGGTTTCAGCATATTTCCTGCATCCATGGCACCTTCTGTCTTGCCGGCTCCTACAATGGTATGCAACTCATCAATAAACAGGATAATCTTGCCATCGCTGTTCTTTACTTCTTCCAAAACGGCTTTGAGACGTTCTTCGAATTCACCCCGGTATTTGGCACCTGCCACCAATGCTCCCATATCCAGTGCGAAAATGGTCTTATCTTTCAATCCTTCCGGAACATCACCCCGGACAATCCGCTGGGCAAGTCCTTCTACCGCTGCGGTCTTACCGACACCCGGTTCCCCAATGAGAACCGGATTATTCTTCGTCTTACGGGAAAGAATCCGAATCACATTCCGAATCTCTGCATCCCGGCCAATAACCGGATCTAATTTCTGCTCTCTGGCCTTTTGCACCAGATCCTGCCCGTATTTATTCAATGTATCATAGGTTGCTTCCGGATTGTCACTGGTTACCCGTTGATTTCCTCGAACTGTTGATAAAACTTGCAAAAAACGCTCCCGGTCAATCCCAAACTCCTTGAAAATTCCTTTTATTTCTCTGCTGGCATATTTTATCAGAGACAGGAATAAATGTTCAACGGAGACATACGCATCTCCCATGGCTTTCGCTTCGTCTTCTCCATGAATGAAAACCGTATTCAAATCCTTGCCAATGTAGACCTGGCCGCCTTGTACCTTCACCCGCTTGCGGAGAGCTTCCTCCACCCGCTCTAGGAACAACTCCTTCTGGATATTCATCTTCTCTAGTAATTTCATAATCAGACTGTCGTCCTGTATCAAGAGAGAATACAACAGGTGCTCCTGCGCAATCTCCTGGTGTCCGTAATCGTAGGCAACTTTCTCGCAGCCTTGAACGGCCTGTAATGAATTCTGTGTAAATTTGTTAATGTTCATAATGGTTACCTCCTTTTTCTTGTTCTAGGTATGGTATAACACAGTTTGTTAGCACTGTCAAGAGGTGAGTGCTAGTTTTTTTTACAAAAAATGTGGTTCTCGCAAAAAATGCGACAACCACTTCGTTTTTCCTATTCTTTTTCTCCCCAGGAATCTACCGG
>CAYVDA010000021.1:0-27537 GCA_964450635.1 uncultured Faecalimonas sp.
TGATATGTGCTTCTGCTTTTGCTTTTGATGTGTAGAAACCTGTACATTCTAATACAACGTCAACACCGATTTCTCCCCAAGGAAGTTCTTCTGCGTTAGCTTTTGCATAGATTTTGATTTCTTTTCCATCTACTGTGATAGAATCTTCGCCAGCTGTTACTTTGTCAGCTAATGCGTATCTACCCTGAGATGAATCGTATTTTAATAAGTGAGCTAACATTTCCGGAGATGTTAAGTCGTTGATTGCAACTACTTCATATCCTTCAGCTCCGAACATCTGTCTGAATGCAAGACGTCCGATACGGCCAAAACCATTGATTGCTACTTTTACTGCCATGATAAATTCCTCCTAAGATATTTAATATTTGCTTCATAGCTCTATAGTGATATTTCTTAAACTTTGTTAAGAAATCATCAACCCAAATATGATTGTACTAAAGAACGTACAAAAATTCAAGTCTTTTTTACATTTTCTGTCAGATTATATAATTGTTCCTCCACCCATTACATAATCTCCGTCATAAAAGACAACGGCCTGTCCCGGGGTGACTGCCCGCTGGGCTTCTTCAAACTCACATTCCACCTCATCCGGGCCTACTTTACGCACGGTACACCAGGCACCTTTGTGATTATAGCGAATTTTGGCGAATACCCGCATCGGCTCTTCCAAATCCGGAATCGACATGAAATTCAACTGGTTTGCACGGACAATATAGGACATGGACTCTTCTTTATTTCCAATGACAACTTCATTGGTCTCCGGTCGAATCTCCAGTACAAACGCCGGGTATCCAAGGGCTAATCCAAGTTTCTTTCGTTGCCCGACGGTATAATGAATGATTCCTTTGTGTCTTCCTAAAATCTTCCCATCAGGAGTAACAAAGTTCCCTTCCGGGCTTACTTCCTCCGTCTCCCGCTCGATAAATCCGGCATAATCTCCATCCGGCACGAAACAGATGTCCTGGCTGTCCGGCTTATTTGCCACCTGCAGGCCAATCTCTTCTGCTATCTGTCGAATCTCGTCTTTGCTATAAGCCCCCACCGGCATCAAGGTGTGAGCCAATTGTTCCTGTGTTAGGTTATAAAGAGCATAGGTCTGATCTTTTTCCAATGTGGCACTTTTGCGCAAGGCATAGCGTCCATTTGGAAGTTGTTCAATCCGGGCATAATGGCCGGTTGCAATGTATTCTGCACCGATATCCATACTGCGTTTTAACAGAGACTCCCATTTCACATACCGATTGCAGGCAATGCAAGGATTCGGAGTCCGCCCCCGCTGATATTCTTCCACAAAATAGTCAATCACCTTACACTGAAATTCCTGTTTGAAATTCATCACATAGTATGGAATCTGCAGATCTGCTGCTACCCGTCTCGCATCATCTACCGCAGACAATCCGCAACAGCCTCCATTCTCCTCTTCCATTACTCGATCTTCATCCTGCCAGATCTGCATGGTCACGCCCATGACATCATATCCTTGTTTCTTCAACAAATATGCCGCCACCGAGGAATCCACGCCACCGGACATTCCAACTACAACTTTAGTATTCTTCACTTTCCTCTTCCTCGCCCTCATGAATGTCACTCTTTGGTTTCTCAAGGCCTTCAATCTGGATATTGTGTTTCTCTGCATAATCCCAGAGTGCTGCATGGATTGCTTCCTCTGCAAGCAAAGAACAGTGTACTTTTACCGGCGGAAGTCCATCTAATGCTTCCATTACGGCTTTGTTCGTTACCTGCATTGCTTCGTAAATACTCTTTCCTTTTACAAGTTCTGTTGCCATACTGCTGGTAGCCACTGCTGCTCCGCACCCGAAGGTTTTGAATTTGACATCCTGAATAATCTGGTTCTCATCAATATCCAGATAAATTCTCATAATGTCGCCACATTTGGCATTTCCCACAGTACCCACGCCACTGGCGTCTTCAATCTCTCCTACATTTCTCGGGTTCTGAAAATGATCCATTACTTTTTCTGTATACATTGTCTTATTTCTCCTTGTTCTTCTTAATAAAATCTTCATATAAAGGTGACATGCTTCGCAATCTTGCTACGATGTCTTTTAATTGATCCACTACAAAATCAAGCTCTTCCTTGGTGGTCTCTTCACTCAAGGTCATTCGCAGTGAGCCATGGGCAATCTCATGTGGAAGGCCGATGGCAAGTAAGACATGAGACGGATCTAAGGATCCGGAGGTGCATGCCGATCCACTGGATGCACAGATTCCTTGCATGTCTAACATAATCAGTAAGGATTCCCCTTCAATAAAGCGGAAACTGAAATTCACATTGTTTGGCAGACGATTGGTCCGATGACCATTTAACCGGCAATAGGGAATCTCTTTCTCAATTCTTGAAATGAGATAATCCCGAAGGGCAATCTCCTGTTTCGTTCTCTCTTCCATGGTTGTAACCGCTCTCACTGCTGCCGTTCCGAGTCCTACGATACCCGGCACATTTTCCGTACCTGCCCGGCGCTTGCGCTCCTGGGCTCCGCCGTGTACGAAGGAACGAATCTTTACTCCTTTTCGAATGTAGAGAAAACCAATTCCTTTTGGTCCGTTTAACTTATGGCCGCTGGCACTTAACATATCGATATGCAACTCGTCCACGGGAATCGGAAGTTGTCCGTAGGCCTGTACCGCATCGGTATGGAATAAAATACCCTGTTCTTTGGCAATCTCCCCAATCTCTTTGATCGGTTGGATGGTGCCAATCTCATTATTTGCAAACATCACGGATATCAAAATCGTGGTCGGACGAATGGCTGCTTTTAATTCTTCCAAAGAAACCACGCCATCTTCATCCACATCCAGATAGGTCACTTCAAATCCTTGTTTTTCCAAATATTCTGCCGTATGCAAAATGGCATGATGTTCTATCTTCGTTGTAATAATATGATTTCCTTTTTGCTTATAGGCTTCCGCTGTGGCTTTCAATGCCCAGTTGTCCGATTCGGAACCACCGGCAGTAAAATATATCTCTTCCGTCTTCGCCCCCAAGGTATTCGCGATGGCCTCTCGCTGTCTGGTCACCACATCTTTGTTACCGGATGCCACATGGTAAACGCTGGAAGGATTCCAATACTGTTCTGTAAAATAGGGAAGCATCGCCTCTACCACTTCCGGTGCTGTCTTCGTCGTTGCTGCATTATCTAAATAGATTACGTTCTTCATCTTCTCCTCCTAACCATTGCACTTCTTCGGTGCGTCCACATCCGGTTGCACATGCCGGCTCTCTTCCACCAACTGGCGGACATTGATCTCGTCCACCGTGCGATTGATACTATCATTAATCCGTTGCCATACATACTTGGTTACGCATCCGCCTGCCGCCTTGCAAGAATCCTGTTCTTGAAATCCGGCACATTCCACCGGATCTAGATTCCCTTCCAATGCCCGGAGCACATCTCCTACCGAAATCTCTTCCATAGGCTTTGCCAGAACATATCCGCCACCGGCTCCACGAATGCTCTTAATAAGTCCTGCTTTTTTCAGCAACGCCATCAATTGTTCCAGATAACGTTCGGAAATATCTTGTCTGGACGCGATTCCGCTAATGGAAACCGGTTCCACTTCACTATGTTGTGCCACATCAATCAGCGCCCGAAGACCGTATCTTCCTTTTGTTGATATTTTCAAAAAATCACCTTCTTTGGTTCTCTTTTTCTAAATCCTAGTAAAATGCTAGGATTTTTTCTTTTCGTAGAATAGCACTGTTCCACCGTTCTGTCAAGGGATTGCGACGAATATATTATAAAAAAATCGGATCTATCGGGTGCTCTATGTTCACAAAGAACTCTCTCTTAAAAGGAACTTTTTTACTGACTATTACAGGCTTTGCTACCCGTCTAATGGGATTTTTCTATCGCATTTTTCTAAGCCACTCTTTTGGGGAAGAACAGGTGGGGCTCTACCAATTAATTTTCCCAATCTACGCCCTCTGCTATTCCTTTGCTGCTGCCGGTTTCGAAACTGCCATTACCCGTACCGTTGCTCACAATCTATCCCAAGGAAAACAAAAAGAAGCCCGGCAATTTTTCCTTGCCGGACTATTCTACTCTCTGCTTCTATCTTCCATTACAATGTTACTCTTACAGAAATACGCCGGTTCCTTAAGCCTGCATATTCTAAAAGATATTCGATGCGAAAAGCTCCTTGTTGGCATTTCTTACGCTTTGCCTTTTGCTTCCCTTCACAGTTGCATCTGCGGCTACTATTTTGGTATGCAATGCCCGAAAATCCCTGCCACATCCCAGCTCTACGAGCAATGTGTCCGGATTCTCTCTGTGGGACTTTTCTTTGTTCTGCTAAGTCTAGACAACCGTACCCCTTCCATCCTTCTGGCTGTATGCGGAATTGTGCTGGGAGAAATGGTATCTTCCCTGTATTGTCTTCATAGAATCCGCAAAAGTATCGCTTCTGAGAATTTCCATACCCTCTTCCCTGCAATCGAAAAGCAGAGCAAGGGATTATGGTCCCTAACTCTGCCACTAACTTCTAATCGCATCTTGTTAAATCTACTTCAAAGCATCGAGGCCATCTCCATCCCTCTACAATTGCAAGCCTACGGAATGTCCGCCTCTGAATCTCTTCGCACCTATGGTGTGTTAACCGGCATGGCTCTTCCTTGCATCTTATTTCCCTCTGCCATCACAAACTCCCTCTCTACCATGCTCCTCCCTACCGTCGCACAGATTCAGGCGGCCGGAAAAGGTTCTACCTTAAAAGCACTGGTTCAGAAAGTTCTACTTTCTTGTTTCTGCATGGGATTTGCATGTTGCCTCTTCTTTCTCTTTTTCGGAAATCTGATCGGAAATACTATCTTTCACAGCGCAACCGCATCGGTTTTTCTTCATACGTTGGCATGGATCTGCCCATTCTTGTATCTAAATGCCACCTTGCTCAGCATGATTAACGGTCTTGGAAAAGTCGGCATCTCTTTCTCTATCAATACGATTTCCTTGCTCTGCCGTATCGGAAGCATCTGGATCTTCCTTCCGAAAATTGGAATCCGAGGTTACCTGTATGGTTTGCTTGTAAGCCAGCTTCTAATCTCCCTCTTTGGTATCCTCTATCTTTTCTTAGCTACACAAAATCCGAAGAAACACAGGTAAGATGCATATCTCCCACAGACATCCAAAGCAAAAGCAAAAGGCTGCCAGACCTCCTGTCTTGGGATTTTTCTCCCAAGATGTCGCATCTTTCAGATATCGAAATAACCAGCCATATGCGATCCCATAGAAAATAAAATGCGGAAACAAAAGTGCCATATATAGAATCAGCCCAAAGGCGCCCTGTTGCGCCACTGCCGATACAAAAGCCAGCCCAAGAAGCCAGCCAATCCATATCATCAATGCATTCCGTAAGATTCGCTGCCATCTTCCTCTCCCAAGTAGCCAGAGGCAAAGAGCCGGCATTCCACGGCTTCGAAGTACCCGGAACACATAGGCAAAATTGATTGTTGCGCCCTCTGCCAAACCGGCAAGGTAGGTTCGTGAAAAGGCAATTCCTATCTCTTTTTCTGCACGATAGCGCATGTTCCCATATATGATTCCAATGAAAAATCCAATCGCTAAAACCATCCACCAAACCGGCACTTTTTTCTCTATCCTTTTCACATACAACCTCCTGCTTGTTCAAGATATTGTATATATATGCCGCTTAAGAAAGTTTATGCTATGGGCTCTTTCTTCCTTTTATCCTTTCGGACAATATTTTCGGAAATATCCCAAGAGCCCTGCCACTGTCTTCGCATCCTGCAATTTACCGGAAGCAATCATCTCTTCTAAGTCCTTCGGTTTGCAGAGAACCACTTCAATCTCTTCTTCCCCATCTAGATTCCGTATTCCTTCCTTGAGACCGGTTGCTACATAGATTTTAACTTTTTCTTGGCAGAAAGCCGGCATAGAAGCGATTTCCAAAAGGAATGTCATTTCTTCCGCTCGATATCCGGTCTCTTCTTCTAATTCACGTTTTGCACATTCCCTGCGGGATTCCGTCGGAGAATCATAATTTCCTGCCGGCAGTTCCAAGGTGAAGCGATCTAGAGCATTTCGATATTGACGCACCATGACAATCTCTCCGGTAGGAAGAACCGGAACCACTGCAGCACCACCCTTCACTTCAAAGTAATCCCACTTTGCTTCCTTCTGTCCAATCTTCATGGTGTCTTGATAGACTTTCATAATGCTGCCTGTATATCGCAATCTCCGTTTCACTCGCTTCATGTTATCATCCTCCTTCTTCTGCATTTTCATGAGCCTAAAAAAGGCAGAACCTTGAATATAAGATTCTGCCTCTTGTCTCATTCTATGCGATTATTTTGCAAAGTCGGTAACGCGTGATTCTCGAATCACATTTACCTTCACCTGGCCCGGATATTCCAATTCGAATTCAATCTGTTTGGCAATATTTCTGGCCATAAGTACCATGTCCGCATCGGACACCTGTTCCGGAACTACCATGATACGAATCTCTCTACCTGCTTGAATAGCAAAAGATTTATCGACACCTTTGTACTGGTTGGCGATATCTTCTAATTGTTTTAATCTGTTTGTATATGTTTCTAATGTTTCGCGTCTTGCACCTGGACGAGCAGCTGAAATGGTATCTGCTGCCTGTACAATACATGCAATCAACGAAGTCGGCTCTACGTCGCCGTGATGCGCTTCTACTGCATTGATAACCGTTGCTGATTCTTTGTATTTTCTACAAAGATCAACACCGATCTGAATGTGAGATCCTTCCACATCATGATCAATGGATTTACCAATGTCATGCAGGAGACCTGCTCTCTTCGCCATTCTGACATCGAGACCAATCTCGCTTGCCAATAAACCTGACAACTGAGCCACTTCAATCGAGTGTTTCAATGCATTCTGTCCGTAGCTGGTTCTGAACTTCATACGTCCTAAGAGACGAATCAATTCCGGATGGATTCCATGAACGCCAACCTCTAACGCAGCTGCTTCACCCTCTTCGCGAATCATCGTTTCTACATCTTTTTGCGCTTTTTCTACCATCTCCTCGATTCTTGCCGGATGGATACGACCATCCACAATCAATCTCTCCAGAGCAATTCTGGCAACTTCTCTACGAATCGGGTCGAATCCGGATAATACAACCGCTTCTGGTGTATCATCAATAATCAATTCAACACCTGTCATGGTTTCAAGAGTACGAATGTTACGTCCCTCTCGACCGATAATTCTACCTTTCATCTCATCGCTTGGAAGCTGTACAACCGAAATTGTAGTTTCCGCAACATGATCTGCAGCACACTTCTGAATAGCTGTAACAACATATTCCTTAGCTTTCTTGCCTGCTTCTTCTTTCGCCTGAGTCTCAAGCTCCTTAATCAGCTTTGCAGTATCATGCTTCACATCATCTTCAACAGTTTTTAACAAATAATCCTTTGCTTGTTCGGAGGTAAGTCCTGAGATTCTTTCCAGTTCCTGTACTCTTTGTTTGCTAAGTTCTTCCACTTTCGCTTCACGCTGACGCATCTGCTCTTCTTTGGTTGCAAAATTCGCTTCACGCTGTTCAATTGCGCCTGTTCGCTTCTCTAAAGCCTCTTCCTTGGAAAGCACACGTTTCTCGTAACGCTGCAATTCAGCTCTACGTTCCTTCGTTTCCTTCTCGAGTTCATTCTTCGTCTTAATGGACTCTTCTTTTACTTCCAAGAGTGCTTCTTTCTTCGTAGCTTCTGCTGTCTTCAATGCATTATCAATGATGGATCTTGCTTTTTCATCTGCATTTCCAATCTTAGACTCTGCGTCTTTGGTCAAGCTTGAAATCGTCATATTACGTGTAATCACAACTGCAAGCACTACCAGGATGACAGCTACCAAGGCACAAATAGCAATAGTTATACCACTTGGCACAGGAGCACCTCCTTATTTAATTTTTATTGCATAAATACAACAGTTCAATTTTATACTCTTTTCACAATTCTGTCAAGCATTCCAAGAAGAAACTTGTATCACATGACGCACATTTTCATAAGAGAAGCCTTTCCGTAGCAGATAGTCAAAAATTTTCTTTTTCTCCTTGTCTGTCAGGTCTTCTCTTCCAAGTCCTTTCTTCTCAGCTAATCTTCGAATAGTATCCACTTCCGACTCTGCTTCATAGCAATTCTCTAAAGCCTCGTCAATCACGTCAGATGAAAGTCCCTTCTGATACATCGCCATCCGAAGTTCCTTCCGGCTCTTCCTCTCCTGTCTTCCAAGTACAAACTGCTCTGCATAACGCCGATCATTCAGATAGCCAAAGGAGGTTACATACTGAATCGCCCCTTCAATATCCTCCGCCGAAAATCCCTTTTCCTTCAGCTTCTGACGAAGGCCAAATTCTGTACGATCCATCCGTTCTAGTAATTGTAATGCTTTTTTCTTCGCCTGCTTGCCTGTGTCTTCCATCTTACGCCTCTGTGATATCCGTTCCGCCATTCAATCCGTAATGCTCGCGTATCTTCTGTTCCACTTCCTCCATCACTTCCGGATGCTGCATCAAATACTGCTTCGCATTCTCACGACCCTGTCCGATCTTATCTCCATTATATGCATACCATGCACCGCTCTTATTGATCACATCAATTCCGGCAGCCAGATCCAGGATATCTCCTTCCTTGGAAATTCCTTTTCCAAACATGATGTCGAATTCTGCTTCCTTAAACGGTGGTGCAATCTTATTCTTCACAATCTTAACACGTGTACGGTTACCAATCATCTCACCATTCTGCTTCAAAGTCTCAATTCTTCTAACATCCATACGGACAGATGCATAGAACTTCAATGCACGTCCTCCTGTGGTGGTCTCCGGATTACCAAACATAACCCCAACTTTTTCACGTAACTGGTTAATAAAAATCACAACACAGTTGGACTTACTGATAACCGGTGTCAACTTACGAAGTGCCTGGGACATCAATCTTGCCTGTAATCCCACATGGGAGTCTCCCATATCTCCTTCGATCTCCTGTCTCGGAACCAACGCCGCTACGGAGTCGATAACAATAATATCCATTGCTCCGGAACGAACCATCGTCTCTGCAATCTCCAAAGCCTGATCTCCACTATCCGGCTGGGAAATATATAATTCTTCAATATCAACACCAATATTCTTCGCATAAACCGGATCCAACGCATGCTCAGCATCGATAAATCCTGCGATACCGCCTCTCTTCTGCACCTCAGCAATCATATGTAAAGAAACGGTCGTCTTACCACTGGATTCCGGACCATAGACTTCAATTACACGTC
Organism: uncultured Faecalimonas sp.; assembly: GCA_964450635.1. Classification (GTDB taxonomy): domain Bacteria; phylum Bacillota; class Clostridia; order Lachnospirales; family Lachnospiraceae; genus Faecalimonas. The sequence goes on from CAYVDA010000021.1 coordinate 9,267, forward strand.
CTCTCGGAACACCACCCAACCCAAGTGCCAAATCCAAACTCAGAGAACCTGTCGGAATGGTCTCTACTGCTACATTAGCACTTGCATCTCCTAACTTCATTACGGTACCTTTTCCAAAGTCCTTCTCTAATTTGGAAATCGCCGCATCTAATGCTTTCTTTTTATCTTCATTTGCCATTGTTCTATCTCCTTCTAGATACGAACTTATGTTCGTTTTCTTGTTAATATAGTAGTATACTTCCTACCAATTGTCAACCATTTTCTAAACTTTTTCTCCGGCTTCCCCTTTTACCGAATTATATTTTACGGAGTTCTTCTTTACGAATGAATGTAAAGTGAAACTTATAGAATGTTCATTAGATGTGTGTGTGATTGTATGGTAACACACCTTCGCTACGGGTACAAATTAAATTTTTCTAAAATCTGCGTTTGCGCAAAGATGTGTTTCTCTTGCTATCTTTTCATAAGCTTAGGATGCCGTGTCTACTGCCTCGACGCTCTTTCCGGAAGATGCAATTCCAAGTTTGATGATGTCTGTAATACCACGATCCTTCATTTCCCAATCGTAACATTTGCCGTGGTTTCCACGAATTGATGTGCGTTTTGATTGTAGTAATCGATTGTATTACTTTTGTTTGTCATTTTCTATATCCTCATATAATAAGCATCCCATTTTTAGTAAAATGCTCATCATCTGGCAAACACCGTCTTTTTCCAACTTTTTCCTTATCCTATAGAACTACCATTCGTCACCATCACCGTCGAAGAAGTCATCCTCGCCACCGTCGAAATCATCATCCAGAAAATCGTCATCCTCGTCGTCTACTTTTTCATCCTCGTCCATCATCTCCTGTGTAAGTATAAACTCATACAGATCGACTTCTCCATCACCATTAAAATCAATCCACATAATCTTATTCTCCTTCTCGTATGTATAATAGCGCAGTCACGCCTTTTTATGACTCTATCGTAACACAGGAGCTGTACAATCTATACCCCAGCTCTATCCGTGGTATTCCCCATTATACTGGATCAAAGTCGCGTCATCCACTCCGTCCAATGCCCGAATCTTATCCATGAAGAACAAATCGTTATTCTTGCAATAGACTTCCACTGCCATTTCCGTCTTTTCTTTTCTGGCTGTCACTGATTTAACAAAATATTTCATTTTTCCAAATGTCCGAAGTACATTGTCTCCTGCTTCCGTTGTGCTATAGCGAACAACCAGAATATAGATTCTACCTTTTTGTTGTTTGTGGTAAAAAAGGTGGATCATGCCGATCATTATCACTGCGGTTAGAACAACCAGCATATACATGCCGGCACCGGATGTGATTCCGGTGGTAATAGCCCAGAACAGATACAGAAGATCCAATGGATCTTTTACTGCTGTACGGAAACGTACGATGGACAAGGCACCGACCATACCGAGGGAAATCACGATGTTCGTACTGATTGCCAAGGTAACCATGGTGGTTAGGATGGTCATACCTACCAAGGTGATTGCAAAGCTTCGAGAGTAGATAACTCCCACATAATATCTGCTGTATACCACATAGATGACAGCTCCCATAATCAATGCTGTGACTAGCCCAAGGGCAATATTTGTTACGTTGGCTCCGTCAAATGCGCCGGACTCCAATATGGACTTTTTAATAAAATCTTGAACACTCATTTTTCTTTCTCCTACTCATTTTCATACCAATATTTGAAACTATTCATATATTCCGTTTTTTCATAACACAATACATATTTGGATACGGCCGTAAATTCACTGGCCCGATCCGGAAGCACCTCCCGGACAAATTGGGGAAGGAATTCTGTGAATTTTACTTCCATCACGCATTTCCCCGGCTCCAGGACATGAAGGAGTGGCAGGGTATCATCGAAGATATCGAATCCTCCCACTGCTGCGCGGACATCCATATCAAAGGTGATGCGCACGGTACCTTCATCCAGAATCCAAGGCTCCCTGTCGTAATCTACGATGGTTCTCGGCCTGAGCACATGGCTCATACATTCTACGTAGAATTCACGCAAGAGGGATTTGTCGCTGTGAAGGAGAAATTCGTAATCTCCATCCAGAATCTTATAGACTTCCTCCCGGGTAAGGGAAGCTGCCTCTTTATAGATATAGGCACCGAATTTCTTTTTTCGCTCCAGTTTAATGCTTTTATCGGAACAATTATAGATGCGAATCCGATATTTCTTTCTCTGCAAGACACCTGCATCTTTCTCTTCGTATGCGGACTGATAGTAATCATCAAAATAGAGGCTCCGTATCATATAACCGCCATTTTTGGCATGTTTATCCAGTTGTAAGAACGGATCTAACCGCTTGCAGATTGCCTCTTTCTGTGCCGTATCGATCAAGTATTTCCATTCATTTCTGTACTGCTCAGTCTTCGACATAGGTATCCTCCACTACGTTGCCTTTCTTATCAATATAGAAACATTTGGTTCCATAGACTTTTCCGCCTGTTACACGGTAATAATCAAAGGCATACTGTTCTTTTCCACTCTCGTTCTTGGCTTTTATCCGTATGAAATATTGTCCTGCTTTTAGTTTCTTTGGAATCTCCACTGTCGGCAGTTTTAGATTCTCGGCCTTGTAAATTGGTTTCTCAAAGAGATAGTCTGTAGCCAATTCGAAGGTATAGACAATATCTTCCCGGTTAAAATCATAGGACGGATCCCACTGGAGGTTGTATCCGGTCTTGGTCTTTTCCGGTGTGCCGATGTAGAATGGCAATGGATTTGTCAGAGAATCTTTGTATCGTTTGTAATTATCTTCCATCTCTGTCGGAATATAGTTTACTACATGATCGAATTCTTTTTTTGTCAGCGGGGCATGCAACAGATCCCGTCCGGAATAGAGGTACGGCTTAATCAATTTTGCATAGGTCTGCACATAGGAATTGATATATTCCTCCGTAAACCGACCATGAAGGTCTTCCACTGCTTTATCTAACTCTTCCAGAAACCACTCTGACTTTAAGCATCTCTGGAATAAGCGATTGCCCCAGTAGTTGCTGACGCCACTCTCCCAGGCATCATAGTCGACACGCCCAAGCACCCGATATTCTTCCCGTCGAAGCATGGCATCTATATCCCAAGGGAGGATATACCAGCGGTCCACATTCTGTGGACTATAGAGGAAGAAGTTACGGCTCTGGGAGTCGATATTTCCAAGGAGCATATTAAAGGCCATCCAATAGGTAATATTTTCTATATCGAAATGTTCTTTTAATATGGTATCTATCGGAATGGAGAAATCATTGATTTTCTCTAGCAACGCAATGAGTTTGCTGTGATCATCATCCCCTTTGATTTCCATAATCTCTTCGAACTTTTTCACATCATATTCCGGATCCTCTTTGAGACGAATGGCATCCTCATATCGATAGAACTCGCAATAATTAATCTTATACAAATGCCCTCGTTTATCTAAGCCGTGTCGCTGCAATGCTGTCTTATTTAGCTGTTCCACCTGGGTATAGATTCCATAATCCTGAAATTTGGTTTCTTTCTCCCCGGTGGTATCTTTCACATAGAGATGAACAAAGGTGGTGCGAAGGCTCATGATTTCCTCAATATCTGCCATCATATCAAAGGCCAGTTTGTTACGAAAACGCAGGCCTTCTGTCTGATGTTTGTTCAAAGCGATGGTGGTCTGTCCCCGCCAGTCTCCTTTGTTTTCTTTGATGCTGATCTTATAGTTTTTCTGTGGTACTTTACTGGAACTCTGCCCACGAATCTGGATGGTACAGTTGGAAGCCACCTGGCCATAACCAAGTTCTCCGGCCACCGGCCCCTTCTCATCTCCTACCTGCAGAAGCCCTGCTACTTTGTAGCGATCTACCCCCCATATCTTCATAATCATAGACAGAATAGGTATTGATTTCCTCCCAGGTATGATTCGTTCCTTCGGCTTTATTTCCCTTGGACACTGTCAGATACATGGTTACAATTTCTGTATTATCTTGATTCTCATAGAGCAGATCTTTATCCCGGATATGAATATCTTCCTCTGTCTCCACTTCGTAATCTGACGTATCGATTACTTCTTTTTCTTCCTTCTTTTCTTCCTGCTCCACCACATTGCAACCGGTTAATCCGACAAGCATGCTAAGAGCCAGCAGAAAGGCGATCCATCTTTTTTTCATCCTTTTCTCCTTTCCAGTTTCTCACTCAAAAAGATTCCCATTCTGGTAAACCTGCCGGAGCGATCTTCCATCACCAGGGGTTGTACCGATAGGATATAGTAAGGCAACCGCTTGGTAAAAGCATCCAGCCGCAAGCAGGCAAGCACCAAAAATAACATGGTTCCAAGTAAAAATCCAAATCCATAGAAGGTACTTGGTGCAAGCAAGGATAATAGCGTCAATATAATGGTAGATGCTGCAAAAGTACTGGTGCATACCAGGGCACCTTTGTAATCTGTAAAATAAAGCAGAATCAAGGCAACCATATTTCCCACGGCATACATACCATAGGCCACGCACAGGGTTCGAAAATACCCTCGCATCAATTCGTTAAATCCAAGAGGAAGCCAATCTAGCAGATAGCCTCCCAAGGCAATACTGGTTGCGGTAAATAAGAGCTGTTTCAAAGCCGTATAGAACAGCTCTGTTTTCAGTGTGTCCAGCATTTCTTTTTCCGACTGTTTAATATCTCTAATAGTGCCCCGGTCATTATAGAGGCTGTAATGATTCCGATACTTGGGATAGAAGTTTACTTCCACCGATACAACGAAATTTACGGTCGTCACAATCGCCGTCATAAAGGCAAGGAGCGCCGGCACATCATGCCAGGGTGCGCCATAGAATAGGCCATGCACCTGGACCCCGATATCCGAAAACCAGAAGATTACCAAATGGGCAAACATGCCAACATTCATGAACAATCCTGACAATGCAAGTGGCAGGAAGGCATCAATCCATTTCATAAAGGTAAAGGCTCCGGTGTCTCCATGAGGGAAATAACGTTGCAGGAGAATGATATTCCACACCAGCATCACTCCATATCCAACTGTCACGGATAACAGCACCCCTTCTATCACCGGTGCATGCAGTGCAAGAAGCAGGAGACTCAATCCGATGGAAATTCCTACACAAGTCAGAAAGGATAGGAAGATCCCCCGATAATCTTTGATTGCCGTCAAGTAACTCATGGCATTCCACACCAGAATCAATTCTTCAAACAACACAAACAGGAGAAAGCCTTGAAAAAAGGTTGCTCCGGAAACGCAGAGAAACAATCCATAGAGCAGGCCGCCCACCACAAGCATGAGACTAGAAGAGCCCCAAAAGGAAGGAAGGATGGTCTTTTTCTCCTCTTCATACAGCATATCTGCTATATACCTTGTCACCACCATCGAAAAGAAGCTGCTCAATAATACCGAAGCAAGTAAGGTATAGGTAATCATACAGATGAGTAGTTCTCTCGTATCTACCGGTGTCTTGTAAACGGTACAGACCCCCATGATTCCAAGAAGAAGTAAGACGCCCAAAAGCATGGGACCTGCACTTACAACGGTGGCATATCCATAGGCTTTTGTTGCATGAAGCACGCCTTTTTTCTGAAATAATTTTTTTAATTCAAATCCGATTCCTGCCACGTCTCTTCCACCTCCTGATACAGATTGCGATATTTGGTAAGCATAATTGGATATTGATACCGCTCAGATACCCGTCGTTGCCCTACCTGGCCCATAGATAGCCGAAGTTCCTTGGATTCGCAGAGCTCTTCCATGGCATCTGCCAATTTTTCTCTCTGCATAGGCGGCACATAAAGACCTGCCTTCCCTAGGGTATCCTCCTTGGTTCCATCTAGAAGTTCCCGACAGCATCCCACGTCTGTACAGACACATGGTCGTCTTGCTGCCAGAGATTCCAGAACCGACAGTGGCTGTCCCTCGGATATACTGGTAAGCAACGTAAAATCTAATTTTTTAAAATATTCCAGGATATTTACCCGGCCCGGAAAAATAATCTTCTCTTCCAAATGTAACTGCCGAACCAGCCCATAGCATTCCTCAGCATATTCCGGATCATCGACGCCACCCATAATATGAAGTCTGACATCTCCTCTCCGGCTAGTCAGTTCAAAGAACGCATAGATCATGGTCTTAATATCCTTAATCGGCGCCATACGAACCACGGCTCCAATATCTATCATGCCATCTTCCTCTTTCAAAGGAATCTGGCTGAGTTTGTCATAACTGATTCCATTTTCAATTACCCGACATTTGTCTGCCTGACATCCCATCTCGATCTGAGTCAGTCTTGCCCGCTCAAAGAGGCTGGTCACCCGAAAAGCACGGGTGTAAATCAAATCCGACAACATATAGAAGAAGGAAATCCATTGTGGCTTAAACGCATTTGCCACCCATTTGGCACGGATGATCTCTTCCTCTCGCTCCCGGGTATAGATTCCATGTTCTGTCAAGAGCAACGGTTTCTTCTCCATATAGGCACCCAGACTTGCCAAAAGTCCGCCATATCCGGTACAAATGGCATGATAGCAATCCGCCTTCGGAATCTCCATTCCCAGAAAATAGAGAACCGGCAACAAGCGGCTTCGCACAGAATGAAAGGCATCTGAAAAGGCCATATACGGATATTGCTTCTCGCATACATCCGTCAGGATTTCCAGGAAGCTTTCACTTTTCAGGTAAGACATGGGATTTAGTCTCTTTCCCTGATAAAGGTCAAAGAGCAATTCCCAATTGGGGCTTCCTGCACTGACAAGTTGTCTGTGAGCCTCTTTTTCTTCTTCCGTAAAGGAATACGTAAGAAGACCTGTATCCTGTACCCGAAGGGCGTCATCCAAAAACACCTGATGAATCTCTGCTACATTTTCCGGCAAGGTATAGACAAAGTGGTCTTTTTCTTCTGCTTTTGCCCCTATGACCCAGAGGACAAATTCATGTTCCGGCATTTCTGTAATATATTGATGCATCCAGGTAGACACCCCACCGTTAACATAAGGATAGCATCCTTCCAAAACCAAACAAATTCTCATCTTCTTCTCCTATTCCAAAGCAATCGTCACTTGTTCGTCATACGCTTCCAGCAGATACAATTCTCCTGTTAAATGCGTCAATTTCCCATGGGTTACGTTTCCCGGCTCTTTCTCATTAAATCGTACCAGAAACTGGGCATTATCGTAGAAATGGTCAATCTGCAAAACCATTTTATCTTCCTGTATCTCCTGTCTTATGGTCACTGCCGCAAACCGCTGCACCGCAGCCGACATCTCACTACCGGTTAGGTTGCGAAGACCTTTTGCGGAACCATAGAGCCAATCTAAAAATCCGGTAAACCGCTTCTTTAATTCCTTCCATCCGATAGCCGCTCCACGATCTGGATCCAGGGCATCATCCGGGTGGGTAAAATGATCATTGACGAAATGGAAATTCAACTCCGACAACGCACCTACGGTCATAAAGTCATCAATATCACAACCGGAAATAATACGAGGCTGGTCAACCACCCCATTTTCATCCACTTCAAATTCCTGAAGCAGAGCAAAATCAAGCACATCATCCGGCAAATAGATTCCGGAATAAGTCGTTATATGAGGAAATTCTGTTGACAGCATCTCTCTTCCCTCTGTTGTCAACAAGTTCGATGGTGGCACATAGACCGCCATCTCTACACCTGGAAATAACTCATCGCAGAAATCCACCAACTCAGAAAATCCTTTTTCCATAGCTTCATAGCTGGTCCAGGTTTTATAATCATAGACATCATGATAGTCTTTGTTGCCCAGTGCCAAAGGCTGGTGGTTGTATCCATGATATCCAAGCTCTCCGCCTTTTCGAAGGAGCATATTTCCCAATTGAGAGAACGTCAATTTATCCGGACTTGCGTCTGTCGTGCCGTCCACCGCATCATCATAGCACTCAATGGCAAGGCCTGTATATTTCAATCCATATTGATCACAGAGATTCATCATATCCGGCCACCATACATTTAGGTAAAAATCCCGGACGCTCGTGTTGTAATCTCTTGTAATATACGGGTTGCTGCCACCCGGTATCTGGGACGGAAAATCATCCAGATAGAAGGTCGAGCCATTGATGACCGGATAGACAAAAGCATCCGTCAACATACTTAGGGAAGCAGCGAAAAATCCGCGATAAGCTTTGTCGCACATACCGAAATTATCCACCATAAATTTGCCTTCTCCGTAGTTACACTCCCAGATTAAAGGCACTCCCTCTTTCGTTCCCTCCATGGCATAGACTTTCGTGCATTCCGGATAGAGTTCCACGGTTCTGGCAGAGTCATAAGCATCCGGAATTGCATAGCTTCTGCCACCGCCAATCATAAATCCATCCACCAGATAGATCTCATCTACATAGGTATAGCCGTAAGAAGCCCGAATTCCGATCTTATTTTCAATGGCATAGGAATGGGAATTCTGCTCCAGAGTCAGGGGAAGCAACGCCTCCCCTCCTGCTCGAACCCAATCTGTAATCTTCGTTACATCTTGCTGCAGCACCTTCCAATCGGAAATCAAAACAATCACCACTTCATAAGGACTTAGATCCGGCACCGCCGCTTTCGAAACATCTACCACATCATGTCCCACTTTCATATCCATGAGAAGAACCCGAAACTGTTCCATGGCATTGATCGAGGTTTCATAGGTGCTATCCCACAATAGCAACGCATTCTTCTCTAACCCTTCACAGGCTTGCTCTTTGGTCAGCACCTGCTCTTTTTCTAACATCACAAGCTCCTGCCCCTGATAATTCACCCTTACACCGGTCAGCTCTATGAAAAGGATAACGGCAATCATGGCAAACACAAGGGTAATGCCCAAAAGTCCTTTGAAACGAAATTTTCCCAAAAATCTTCTTATGTTTCCCAAAATGCAAGTGCCTCCTTTCCTTTTGCCGAGAGATAGATCTCTCTTTCTTTCATCTGTTTTAGAATCCGTTTTAGATCTTCTCCCCGCTGAAGGGATGCATAATACTGAATCCAGAGCAGATAGGTCGCTTCCGCATCCGGATAGTTCTTCTGCATCCGTTCGAGACCTTCCAGTGCTTCCGTATAATTCTTGCGTTCTAATGCATTGAGAATCACTTTTTCCTCATCTTCCTTACAGGTAACAAAGGTTCTTTTTTCCTTCATCAAAGAGGCAAACAGTTCTCGGTTAATCTGCTCTACCTGTCCCTGCATCATGTGTCCGGAAAGGCAATACCATAAGAAGTCCGTATATTCCTGCAGAATCTGAAAATCTTCCGGATGCGCCCGATACTCTCTCTCCAACGCATGGAGGGTATCGTCATTTTCCTTGGAAATCTCTACCATGGCAGTTACGGCATAATGTACGACTTCTGTATCGTCATTGTTACCGGCTTTCTGCAGAAATTCTATATATTCTTTTGGATTATCATGAAGCACATCCAAGATCAGGGAACGTCTCACCTGCGAAGAGTTCACAATCAAAGCTTCCTCCATTGGTATGGTCCGATTCGCATTCTTCTTATCATCCACTACAACAGACTGATACAATTCGGATTCCACCTCTAGCTTCGCAACTTCAATTTCCTTCTTCCCATCTCTGCGCATCCCGATTTGAAAATGCAATAGCAAAACCAGCAAAATCCCCCAACCCGGCAGGCAAAGCGCCACAAAAAACATATAGGGATTGACCTTTAAGACCTTCCCATAAATCCCTAGAAAGACCAGGGCACAAAGTACCATATGTATTCCTAATAGTAATAACCAATCCACGATGGTCTTCCTCCTTTTGTTACTCTATCACGGTAATCTGAAATCCGGTTCCCTCTAACCGCGGAAGGACATAAGGCAGATCCTCTTTGGTTGCCTGAGTCAGCAGAATTCCCACCTGCTCCTCGTCTAAGATTCCCAGAAGGTCGTTGCTTCGAATCACTTTCGACAACCTTTCATAGATCTGATGCAGATCCTGTCCTTTGATCTGTATTCCAAGTAATACATAACCGGATATTTTACGTTTGGCCAATTCCCGATAATTTTCTAAGGACATCGCAAATACATTCCGATTCATAATCTTCGTTCCCGGAACATATCTCTTTTCACTCAGCGCTGCGTGGTAGCGGAATGCCCGCAGCAGAGACATCTGTGCCAAATCATTTAAGATCTTAAATAAATTTACATAATATAAGGTCTGTTGCTCTCGTTTGGTATGCCAAAGGAACAGAAGCAACACCACTTTTTCATCCTGTCGAACTCCTGCCGCATACATGGGAAGATCTGGACGTAACTCTGTATTTTTCCAGACTTCGCCACGGCTGACAACATAGAGTACCTGCCGGTACTGCTCCATGGAAATGGAACGGGTTACAGCTCCCATAATATCTCTTGATGCCGCTTCCAATCGACCAAAGGCTTGCTCTTCATTGATGGAATATATGGCAATGCTCCTATTATCCAGCACTTGTTCGAAGGTCTCAATAATTCGCAGGTACAGAAGATGTGGCTCCTCTGCATCCAGTTTTTTCGTAATATCAAATATTTTACCAAAGCTATCCTTCGATCCAAGAATCTGCTTTTTCAAATCCCTTTTTTCCTCATAGGTATCTTCGTAGATCTCTCTGGTAAAACTCAATTTTTCTTCCAACAATGTCTTTTCTTCCCGTCCAAACCGTATCTGATTCTCGCTGCGAATCTTCACATAGCCACACAGGGAACCGATGAGGAAATAGTAGACGAAAGCCAGCCAGTTGGTTGGCTCGTAAAACAAGGTCAGCCAATTGGTTCCTGTTCCCATCTTTCCTATAATCCAGCCCAGACTGCTAAGGGTCGCCGCCCCCAGTCCATATCGCAGGCCATGAGTCAATGCCATAATGACAATGTAGGCCATCCGAAAATCTACGATAGAAAACATAACAGTAGATCCTGTCAGATAGGTCAGTGTCTCGGTAAGTAGAAAGAGTAAGACAAATTCCAGAATGCGTATGAGCGTGCTATGGCGTCTCCAGAACTCCTGCAATCTATCCCACCAGGATATCTTTCCGTCCGCTTTCACTGCAAGAAAATGTTGGTACTCTTCATCCAGATCTTCCAGAATCGAGATCTTCGCAAACCAGCCGTATTGATTCCGCAACACTTTATCTCCGATCTTCTTTTTCTCCTGGGATTCTGTTCCGGTAAATGCAATCTTCCCTTTTCCAAACTTTTCCAAAGCTTCCGTCAAATCTGAAAATCGATGACCGAATCCGTCCCCCACATTTAGGATCCCCCCACCGGATTTCCAGTTTTCAAACACGCGCCGAATCAGTTCTGCCAAATCCTGACGGGCTAGGAAGCTGCATGGATTCCCCGGCAATTCTTCAATGGAGAGTGTGTGACCCTTTTTTCGCTGTTCGAACCATTCATATAAGAAATCCTGCTCGCAATCTCCTTTATATAGATAAGGAATCCGAATGATCTTCATATCTACAAGCTTCTTGTTAGCATAGAATTCACACAGATTTTCTTTGGCCGCAGATAACAGGTGGCCTCCGTCTTCTTTCGTTTCTTGCCCATCCAACGAGGACAGGTAGAGGAACTGTATCTTTTGCTCTGCTTTTGCCGCGCAGCGAAGGGTTTCTCTTAGTTGTTCCGTATCACTTTCCTCTCGTTTCCCATAACTAAGCTCTCTTGCAAAATAGACCACCCCATCAAATTCATAGGTGTCAAATGCATCTTCCACCGATGGCTTTTTCCAGCGAAATGTGCGCAACCGTCTATTCTTATTTATTTTTTCATTGCCAAAGACCATAATCATGGTACTCTCCGGAAATGCCTGCTCCAAAAAGGCTGTGTCCAGATATTTGGTATTGCCGATACATAAGATTTTCTTCGGAAATGGTGTGTCACTTTCTTCCACCACTTTTCGCTGTCTTTCGTATCCTTCCCGCAAGGTCTTGAGGCTATGATGATTCATCACATCCAAGAGGCTTTGCACCAAAACTTCCTGAAATACACCGCACATACCGTTAGCGATCATCTGAACCGCCACGTCCTGTGAAAAAGCCTGCTTGTATTCACGCTTGCTGGTCAGAGCATCGTAAGCATCTGCCAGGGATACAACCTGTGCCCAGATAGGAATATCCTCTCCTTTTCGTCCGTCCGGATAACCGGTCCCATCGATTCTCTCATGGTGATATCTGGCAATCTGTTTGGCATAAAAAATCATATTCTCCGAAATGTGATCTTTTTCTGCTTCCTCAATCATCTCTTCTCCAAAGGCAGCATGTTTTTTTACAATGTCATATTCCAGCGGAGAAAGTTTGCCCGGATAATCGAGAATACTCTCCGGAATCCGCATCTTGCCAATATCGTGAAGGGCAGATGCCGCCGCAATGGCAAGAATCTCTTCCTCTTGTAGCTTCACCTGACCACCCTCTACCAGATGCCGGAGCAACAATTCCGTCAACATCCGCACATGATACACATGAAATCCACGTTCCCCATTGATAAATTCCGGAATATTCTGTTCTCCAATCTCCATAAAGCAGATTGTATTTCGTCCCTCTTCTTGATTTAGTACTAGCAAAGAATGTGTTTCCATTCTACTCTCTCCTCTTCTACATTCTATCGCTCCGGTGTAATCCTCGCGGAGCTTTTTATACGATAAAAGGCTGCAACAAACCGAAGTTTTGTTGCAGCCAGTCAATCATACGAGTATCTCGGTTAGACACTAAAGCTTTGCGTCCCTGTCTTTCGACAAGTTTGCCAATTTCTAATATCATACTATATCTTACATATGTGTGCAAGATTTTTAGACTTTTTCTTACAAAGTTCCTTTTTTCGTGCCTATCCTTCCACAATCAGATATCTTCCGCTTGGGAGAGCGAAGATCTCGGATGCTTCTTCTAACTCTTCTTCCGACATATCGGATATATCGGTCCCATTTTCTTCAAAATATTCTTTGACTTCATCCAAAGAATCTACAACTACCGCCATGCAGTCTTCTAAGAATGCATCCGCTTCTTCCAGATTCTCTGCTACCGGTTCATCAAACAATTGTAATTGCTTCTTCAAAAACGTATTCAAACATTCTTCTTCATAACTATATATCATCTTCAAGACTCCTTTTCTTCTACGATTGTAATCCACTCTCTCGGGCTCTCTACCAACACATCGGCCCCATGCTCTCGCAGTACTTCCCGGCTTCGAAAGCCCCAGGTAACACCGACTGTTCGCATCTTAGCCGCCTTGCCGGTCTGCATGTCCACATCCGAATCTCCAATGTAGAGACACTCCTGTTCTGTCAGCCCAAATCCTTTTGCAATCTGCTTTGCCGCCGTCGGATCCGGTTTTCTCGGGATACCTTCCTGCTGGCCACAGACCACTTCAAAAAGTTCTGATCCAAAAATCTCTTCTACGACTTTTAATGTCTGTTGATGTGGTTTGTTAGACAACACCGCAAGGTGGATGCCTTTTTCCCGCAATATCCGAAGTGCTTCCACAACCCCATCATAAGGTCGTACCTGATAGGTACAGTACTCTTGGAAAATCTCCCGATAAATCGCCATGGCTTCTTCTAGCCGCTCTGTCTTACCATCCACACAAAGCAACGTCTTCTCAATTAAGACCTTCGCTCCAAACCCCACAAAGTTCTTGCATTGCTCTCTGGTAATGGTCGGCAAATCCATGCATTCCATCGTACCATTGACAGAATAAGTAATCGAATCCAAGGTATCTGTCAAAGTTCCGTCCAAGTCAAATATACAAGCCTGTTTCATAAGTGACCTCCCATATTTTCTATCTCTATGATAGTATGAACATCTCTATTTTTCAACAGGAAATTTCATCATGTCGTTTTGTTCTTGCTAACGGATCCCTATACATTGCAGAAGATGGCAATTCATCGTCTTTTTTGATAAGAATAGAGCACCGGTTTCTCCAGCCAACGCTTTAGTACAATCTGTATCTCTTCCTTCGGATCAATAGGTTGCACCAGAATGTTTCGAATCCCGGTACGCTTCGCACCCCAGACATCTGTAAAGAGCTGGTCGCCTATGAAGATGGTATTCTCTTTGTCTGTTCCCATCAATTCCATAGCCTTCTCGTAATTGGTTATAGATGGTTTGTGGGCATTAAAAATATAATGCACCCCAATCTCCTCATTGAACATCTTCACTCGGGGTTCCTGGTTATTCGACAACAGGCAGCAGTCATAACCAATCTGTTGCAGGCGGGCAAAAAGTGCCTTCGCTCTGTCATCTGCCGGTGCGCCGTGGGGAACCAAAGTATTATCAATGTCAAAAATCAACCCCCGATAACCTTCCTCATACAATTGTTCAAATGGAATCTCATAGGTTGATGCCCTATATTCATCCGGATAAAAATATTGAAACATCTCTAGTCCTCCTGCACTTTTTCCATAATCTCACGGCAAATGGCTGCTGCATCCTTTCCGTCTGTAGCCACTACCACATCCGCTGCTGCCCGATATTTCGGGCCTCGATCTTCCAGCATCTTTTCGATAAATGCCACATTCTTATTGCCCCGAAGAAGCGGACGGTTCTCATCATCTTTTACTCGCTCCAAAATCGTCTCCGGCAGAGCTGTCAAAAGCACAATCACGCCTGCCTTCTTCATCTCTGCTACATTCTGCTCCCGCAGAACCACGCCACCGCCACAGGAGACAATCTTATTCTCTTCCTTCTGAAGTTCCTGTACCAGTTCGGTCTCTCGATTGCGAAAATATTCTTCTCCATATTGGTCAAAAATCTCCGGAATGGTCATCTGCTCACGCTCTGCTAGCACTTCGTCCATCTCCACCACGTCCATGCCATATACCCGGTTCATGTAAGCAGCCACTGTGCTTTTTCCGGTTCCCATAAATCCTATCAACATAATGTTACGCATCTTTTTGCTCCATTTCTTCTCCGATAAATAAGGACCTGCCGCTTAGCAGGTCCTTCCTATCTCTTATTCATCCACGCTATAGTTCGGCGCTTCTTTCGTAATATGAATGTCATGCGGATGACTTTCTTTTAAGGATGCTGCTGAAATCTTCACGAATCTTCCGTTCTCTTTCAATTCCGGAATCGTCGGTGTTCCGCAATATCCCATACCGGAGCGAAGACCACCCATCAACTGGAATACTGTATCTTCTACAGTTCCCTTATATGCAACACGTCCTTCTACGCCTTCCGGAACAAGCTTCTTCGCATTGGTCTGGAAGTAACGGTCTTTGCTTCCGTTCTCCATGGCTGCGATAGATCCCATACCACGATATACTTTATATTTTCTTCCCTGATATAATTCGAATGTTCCAGGGCTTTCATCACAACCTGCAAAAATGCTACCCATCATACATACGTCAGCACCTGCTGCAACTGCTTTGGTCATATCTCCTGAATATTTGATACCGCCGTCTGCGATAATCGGGATACCATATTCTTTTGCCACTTCATAACAATCCATTACAGCTGAAATCTGCGGTACACCGATACCTGCAACCACACGAGTGGTACAGATAGAACCTGGTCCGATACCTACTTTTACAGCATCTACGCCAGCTTCAATCAAAGCTCTGGTTGCTTCGCCTGTTGCGACATTACCGGCAATAACCTGAAGATCCGGATATTTTTCTTTTACCATTCTTACAGTGCGAAGAACGTTTGCAGAATGTCCATGTGCAGAATCCATAACGATTACGTCTACTTTTGATTTCACAAGAGCATCTACACGATCCAATACATTTGCTGTAATTCCAACTGCTGCACCGCAGAGCAATCTTCCCTGCTCGTCTTTTGCTGAGTTCGGATACTTAATCTGTTTCTCAATATCCTTAATGGTGATTAACCCTTTCAGATTAAAGTCTTTGTCCACAATCGGAAGTTTCTCTTTTCTTGCTTTTGCAAGAATACTCTTTGCTTCCTCTAAGGTAATGCCTTCCGGCGCAGTGATCAACCCTTCGGAAGTCATGGATTCTTTTATCTTTTTCGTAAAATCTTCTTCGAATTTCAAATCACGGTTTGTAATAATACCAACTAATTTCTTGCCTTCCGTAATCGGCACACCTGAGATCCGGAATTTTGCCATCAACTCATTGGCATCTTCTAAAGTATGCTCCGGTGACAATGAAAACGGATCAGTGATAACACCATTTTCAGAGCGTTTTACCTTGTCCACTTCTTCTGCCTGTGCTTCAATGGACATATTCTTATGAATGATACCGATACCACCCTGACGTGCCATAGCAATCGCCATACGATGCTCGGTTACTGTATCCATTCCTGCACTCATCATCGGAATGTTCAGTTTGATCTTCTTCGTTAAATGTGTTGATAAATCTACTTGGTTTGGAATAACCTCAGAATATGCAGGAACTAACAGCACGTCATCAAATGTAATTCCATCTCCAATAATTCTACCCATGATTTTCCATCCTCGCTTTCTTCTCTCTCGTTTAATTTGTTATGTTACAAAAAAGTTTGCATTCTGTCAAGCCTAAATGAAAACTTTTCTTGGTGCCTAAATGAAAACTTTTCTTGGTGCCAGCATCCGGATTCCATTGACAATGGTCTCGTTTGGTTCAAATAAAACCATCACTTTTTGTCCTTTGTGTGGAACTACAAGTCCATAGATCTTATGATTCTCCATGGCGGAGCTGCAATCGATCTTCTTCAGATTCTCATAAGGTCTCAATTCTGCATACCCAACCGGTGCCATAATATCCATCTCTTTCACATTCACAGACAAGACTCTCTTTCTACTCTGCTGGGACATGATCTTATCAATATCCAAATCTCCATTGATATAGAGATATTCGAATTCCAAATCCAAACGTTTGAAAACAAACCAGTCAATGACAAGCATCACAATCGGAATCAAAAATCCTACCACCGGAATGAATAACATGGCCAAGAAAGCTACCACCGTCAAAGCAATCATTCCGACTTTAATGAGATTCGATTTCATCGATGTCTTCTGTTTTACCAATTGTTCTGTATAAAAATCGCTCATAACTTCCTCCTGCATTTTTCTATTATTACTATCATACCATACTTCGACTAAATTCTACAACCATCATTCTATTTTATTTACTTATTATTCTGTATTTGATTTACTTATCGCTAGCCTTGCAATCTAATTTTGCAAGACCTAAATCGGCACCTGAATCCCACGCCAGGTAAGTAATTTGCTTATAAAATACCTCCCGCCAAACAGCAGGAGGTATCATTCTCTCTTCTTACAGTTCTTCGTTGATGCTAATTACATCATACCCATGCCGTTATTTGCCGGCATAGCTGGTGTCTCTTCCTTGATATTCGCAACAACTGACTCTGTTGTCAATAAGGTAGATGCAACACTGGTTGCATTCTGCAATGCACTTCTAGTTACCTTCGCCGGATCTAAGATGCCAGCTTCTACCATATCTACATATTCTTCTTTGTATGCATCAAATCCGATTCCCGGCTGCTGCTCTCTTACTTTGTTAATAATTACAGCACCTTCTAAACCTGCATTTGCTGCAATGTGGAACAATGGAGCTTCCAATGCTTTCAAGATAATCTTCGCACCGGTCTTTTCGTCTCCTTCTAAGGTATCAGCTAATTTCGCAACTTCTTTGGAAGCATGAATGTAAGCAGATCCACCACCTGCTACGATACCTTCTTCTACGGCTGCTCTTGCTGCAGAAAGGGCATCTTCCATACGAAGTTTCGCTTCTTTCATCTCTGTCTCCGTTGCAGCACCTACGCGGATCACTGCTACGCCACCTGCCAATTTTGCAAGACGTTCCTGTAATTTTTCTTTGTCAAATTCAGATGTGGTCTCTTCGATCTGTGCTTTGATCTGTCCAACTCTTCCTGCGATGGCATTCTTATCTCCCATACCATCTACGATTACCGTATTTTCTTTCTGTACTTTTACAGATTTTGCACGTCCAAGCTGATCCAAAGTTACTTCTTTCAGATCCAATCCCAATTCCTCGGAGATCACCTGACCACCGGTTAAGATTGCAATATCTTCCAACATTGCTTTTCTTCTGTCACCATATCCCGGTGCTTTTACAGCTACTACATTGAAGGTACCACGTAATTTGTTCACGATCAAAGTAGTCAACGCTTCGCCTTCGATATCTTCTGCGATGATCAAAAGTTTCGCACCAGACTGTACAATCTGCTCCAATACAGGAAGTAATTCCTGAATGTTCGAAATCTTCTTATCAGTAATTAAGATATATGGATTCTCTAAGTTCGCTTCCATCTTCTCCATATCGGTTGCCATGTAAGCAGAGATATAACCTCTGTCAAACTGCATACCTT
>CAYVDA010000022.1:0-26184 GCA_964450635.1 uncultured Faecalimonas sp.
CAAATTTATATTCGATATTTGAAAAAGCTTCATAGCAAACGCTTCTTGGCTCAATTGCAATAAAAACCTTGAAAACCATTAGGGATTGACTTATAATATAGATTGAACTTTACTAAGTGACAAAAAGAGATTCAGAGAGGTATCATAAGATGAATAATCCATTAATTGATATTATTGAGAACAGAAAGAATAACATTAATAGTGCCATTCCTTCTTACTGCTGTGCCAACAAGTATGTAATCGAGGCAATCCTGGAACAGGGAAGAAGATTTGGCGATTATATATTGATTGAATCCACTAGTAATCAGGTGAATCAGTTCGGTGGATATTTCGGTATGACACCGGCCGATTTCCGAGAATATGTAAGAGAGATTGCCGACAAAGTTGGATTCGATTTCCAGAAAGTAATCCTAGGTGGTGACCATCTAGGACCACAGCCTTGGCAACATTTGAATGAGGAAGAAGCCATGGCAAATTCCAGAGAATTGATTCGCCAGTGCGTGTTGTCTGGATATACCAAGATTCATTTAGATACCAGTATGCGAGTAGCAGATGATGATCGCTCTGTAAAATTAAGCAATGAGATTATTGCAAGACGTGGAGCAGAACTTTTGATGACAGCGGAAGAAGCATTTGAAGAGCTTCAGAAAGAGAATCCGGAAGCTGTTCATCCGGTCTATGTTATCGGTAGCGAAGTGCCGATTCCGGGTGGGACGCAGAACGAGACACCGGAGATGCAGGTGACTTCCCCGGAAGATTTCAGAGAGACTGTTGATGTTTACAAAGAAGTATTCCGAAAGATGGGATTGGAAGATAAATGGCAGCATGTAATTGCAGTTGTCGTGCAGCCGGGAGTGGAGTTCGGCGATGATGAAGTGGATCACTACGATCGCATGCGAGCTCGTTTCTTGGTGGCTGAGTTGAAGAATTATCCGGAATTGGTATTTGAAGGCCATTCCACAGATTACCAGACACCGCGGAAATTAAAGAAGATGGCAGAAGATGGCATCGCAATCTTGAAAGTGGGCCCGGCACTTACCTTCTCCTTGCGTGAAGCGTTATTTGCATTGAGCCATATTGAGAAAGAGTTGATTCCGGATGCATCCAAGAGAGCGAATTTTGTAGAAGTTCTGGAAGAAGAGATGTTAGCGGAGCCTAAGGATTGGATAAAATATTATCATGGTAACGAGGATGAACTGAAGTTCTCCAGAAAATACAGTTTCTCCGACAGAAGCCGCTATTATCTGAGTCATCCGAATGTAAGTGCAGCAATTGAAAAATTGATTACCAATCTGGAAGAAGTACGAATTCCATTGTCGATCATTCATCAATATATGCCACTGCAGTATGTGAAGATTCGGGATGGCTTCTTGAAGAATGAGCCGAGAGAATTGATCAAAGACTCGATTATCTGTTTGATTGATGATTATAACTACGCAACCAAATGCAATTATAACAATCGATGGATGTAGTAGAGGGGTTATGAGAATGTGAAATTTGTCTTGATATTTCTAGTGGTATTGGGACATTTTGTGGGAAAAGAATATTCCTTTGAAAGTGGTGCTGCAAAGGCCACTTTCTTTGGCATTTACGTCTTCCATATGCCGGCATTTATCTTTCTATCCGGGTTGATGCATCGGGTCGATAAGGCGATTAACTGGCAACGTGTATGATCCTTCCTTTTGTTGGGGTATGGATATAAGATTAGGAATACGTTGGTGGAAGGAATTTATAGTAAGAAGGAGACAGGAAAATGAAAGCAGCAGTTGTACATGGAGTAGATGATATACGATATGAGGAGATGGCAGATCCGGTTGTGGAACATAGCCATCAGGTGAAAGTAAAAGTAGGAGCATGCGGAATCTGTCAGTCTGATGTACCGCGTGTATTGAATGGAACCGCACATTTCTTCCCGATGATTCTGGGACATGAATTTTCCGGCATCGTAGAAGAAGTGGGAAGTGAGGTAACCCATGTGAAAGCGGGAGATCACGTAGCAGGAATTCCGTTGGTTCCTTGCATGGAATGTGAAGATTGCAAGGCAGGCAATTATGCACTTTGTAAGAAATATAGCTTTATCGGTTCCAGACAATTTGGAGCGTTTGCAGAATATGTGGTGGTACCGGATACCAATGTAATTAAGATTGATGATCAGATTCCGTTTGAACAGGGAGCTTTGATTGAGACATCCACCGTAGCACTCCATGGATTCAAACTGGTTAACTATCAGAAAGAAAAAGCGAAAAATGTAGCCATCTTAGGATTCGGAACGGTAGGTGCTTTTGCAGTACAATGGGCACGGATCTTAGGAGCAGAGAATATTGTAGTCTTCGGAAGAAATCCGGAGCGAATGAAACTGGCATATGACCTAGGAGCAACCCATGTAGTCAATACAACAGAGGAAGATTATCTGGAACAGGCTATGGCGATTACAGGCGGCAAAGGATATGATTACCTTTTTGAGACAGCAGGAAGTCCGGTGACCATGAAGGCTTGCTTTCAATTAGCAGGAAACAAGGCAGACATCTGTATGGTAGGAACACCGCAGAAAGAATTGACCTTTGGCTGGAAAGAGTGGGAGTTAATGAACCGAAAAGAATTCCATCTGACCGGTTCCTGGATGAGCTATTCTGCACCGTTCCCGGGAGAAGAGTGGACCCAGACCATAGAATGTCTGCGAACAGGGGAACTTCGTTATGACAGTCGGTTGCTGTACAAGCAATTCCCGTTGTCAGATGTTCGAGAAGCATTTGATTGCTATAAGAATGAAAAAGTCAGCGGAAGAATCGTGCTGACGAATCCAATGTAAGATGAGGGAGAAAATGATTATGAAGAATCATGTATTATTAATGATGGGTGGAAGCGGAACTCGTTTGGGAGCAGATCGCCCGAAACAATATATCGAAGTAGAAGGGATGCCGATCTTTGCTTATATTTTAGGAAAATATGCATCTTTGGAAAATGTGGACAGCATTGTGATTGTGTCCCATGAAGATTGGTTCGATTATGTAGAAGAATGGATAGGAAAATTGGCACTTGCCACACCGGTCTATGTGGTTGGCGGCGGTGCGAATCGTTCAGAATCTGTTAAGAATGGTTTGGTTCGTTTAAGCGAATATGCCGGAGAAGAGGATTCGGTTCTCATCCATGATGCGACCCATCCTTATGTAGATGTGCAGGGAACCAACGAAGTAATCGAAGCACTAAAGACATACAAAGGTGCAACCTTAGGAGCATATCAGTATGATACTGTTTATCGGGTAAATGATGACGATGTGATTGATAGCGTGATTCCGAGAAGATATGTGGTATCCGGAGCATCTCCGGAAGCATTCCGGTTTGGAATTATTTTCCCGATTTACAATGATGCCACAGAGGAAGAGCTGGCAGCTATGACTTCCGCAGGAGCCATTGCTATTGAACACGGCATTCAGATGAAAGTGGTTCCGGCTAATGTATTGAACTTGAAGATTACCTATAAGAATGATATGGATGCTTTCGTGAAGACAGTAAAGAGCTATTTCTTTGAAGAAGCCTAAGTCATGTAGGGGAGAGTTCCCGAAGGACAGGGTGGTTGCAAATAGGATGCAAACATGATAAAATGAACTGATTTGATTGAAAATACAATAGGTGATAAGGGAGAAGTAGTCAAATGAGAAAGATTCATTCTTACGTTACGGAGATTACATGGGAGAGAATCCACATGTATCTGACTCTGGAAGTGGAGAAAGAAGAGAAGATATCCGATAATGTAAAATTTTATTTAGTCAATGAGGAGTTGCAGGTAGAGGCAGAATTGGAGCAGTTATCCAGAGAGGGTAA
Source organism: uncultured Faecalimonas sp. (assembly GCA_964450635.1). Taxonomy (GTDB): domain Bacteria; phylum Bacillota; class Clostridia; order Lachnospirales; family Lachnospiraceae; genus Faecalimonas. The sequence goes on from CAYVDA010000022.1 coordinate 3,823, forward strand.
TCGGTTCTATATGACTTTGAATGTAACCAATAACGGAATCAATCGTTGCGTGAATAATGGCATTTATACCATTATTATGAAAGACGGGGAAGAATTGATTAGTGAGGCCGGTTACGAAGGAACCAGCCAGATGTTGGAAGATTGGGGGAGAAGCTTCCGCTATCTGAACAATGTAGGTGCTTATACGGTAACCTGTCTGTTGGATGAATTTTCGGAAGAGTCCAGATTCCAGCTGTTGTGCTTTAATATGGTAAGAAGAAAGATGGGACATATGCCGAAACGGGTAGCACCGGTGAAGAAGTCCGTGCCACGTCGTATGGTTCGCAAATTCTTAAAGAAATTTAAGAAACCATCTAAAGTGAAGATTTACCGTACCTTTTATCGGTTCTTCCATAAGTTCTGTTTCCATAAGAATGCTAAGAAGCAGACCATCTTATTTATGTCTGAACAGGATAACAAGGTGGCATTGAATATGCAGGCTTTGGTGGATCGGATGAAGGAGCGAGAATTAGACAAGCAGTTCAACATTCGATTTTCTCTGCGGAAAGCAACGTCTGAGAAGCAGTCTCGCTGGAGTACGGTGAAGATGCTGAAGAAAGTGGCAAGTGCCCATATCATTATCGTGGATGACCATGTGCCATTATTTGATAAATTGGTTTTAAATGACAGTACCAAATTGATTCAGATCTGGCATGCAGGTGCAGGATTCAAGGGAGTCGGCTATAGCCGCTGGGGACATTGCGGATGTCCGGGACCATATTCCTGCCACAGACAGTACGACTTTAGCATTTCCGGTTCTGGAAGTATCTCAGAATTCTTCTCAGAGCAGTTTGGAATTCTGGATGAGCAGATTGTTCCAACAGGAATGCCACGTATGGATAAATATCTGAACAAAGAGAATCGGGAGAAAGTAACCGAGGAACTGTATCAGTTATATCCGGCAGCAAGAGGAAAGAAAGTATTGCTCTTTGCGCCGACCTATCGCGGACGGAACCGTGCAACAGCTTACTATCCATATGAGCGTTTGGATTTTGATGAATTATATCGTTTCTGTGAAGAGAAAGGATATGTGGTATTCTTCAAGATGCATCCGTGGGTGGCAATGCCGGTGCCAATCCAAGAGGAACACAAAGACAAATTCTTTGATTTGAATACATATCCGAATATCAACGATTTGTTCTACATTACGGATCTGTTGATTACGGATTATTCTTCCAGCATGTATGAATTCTCTTTGATGAGAAAACCAATGATGTTCTTTGCTTATGACAAAGTACAGTATTCAACATCCAGAGGATTCCACCGGGATTATGATGCAACCGTTCCGGGTAAGATCTGTATGACATTCGAAGAGATTATGGATGCACTTTGGAAAGAGGATTTTGAATTCGAAAAAGTGGAAGCATATATTGATGCACACTTCGATTTCGCAGATGATCATGCATCAGATCGAATCATCGACTGGCTGCTCTTAGGTAACTTACCAAAAGAATATGCGGACAGATTGGAAGCTCGTAAGAAACGAGTAGAGGAAGCTAGAAGCTTATCATTTGAAGAATACTTCCAACGTGAAGAGGAAGAAGACACGGACGAATAGGGATGAAGGAAAAATTAAAGATAAATTTTAAGTGGGAAGATATTAGTAAATACAAGACAGAGATCTATGGATTTAGCATCCTGTGGATTATGTTATTCCATGCCATTGCAATTTTGGGGTTGCACTATACCTTTACTGGTCATGTCGCATTCCGAATTCTGGATGTATTCTTGGGCGGTGGCAATATGGGAGTGGAGACATTCCTATTTTGCTCCGGTGTCTGTTTGTATTTTTCTTATCACAGAAATCCGGATATGAAACGTTTCCTTACGAGACGTTTCATTCGTCTTTTCTTGCCGGTTTTTGTGATCAGTGGCGCATATTGGATATGGAAATATTTAATAGAAGAAGGCAGTGTGGCACGTTTCTTTAGTAAGATAACCATGCTGGACTTCTGGATTACAGGAGATCAACAGATCTGGTTTGTAGCATTGATTTTTGTATGTTACCTATTTTATCCATATCTATATGAATATTTATACAATGCCAAATTTGCAAATTCTTGGATTCGCTTGGGGATTCTGCTGGTGATTGTCTGTGGATTGACCCTGTGTATGGAAACAGCTTATCCGAAAAATTATGGCAGAATTGAAATTGCATTGACAAGGATTCCGTCGTTTGTTCTAGGCGCTTTTGCCGGGAAATACGTATATGAGAAAAAGACAGCATCCGGATGGTGGTATGTGGGAGCTTTGATTAGTTTCCTGGGAACCTTTGTCGTATTAAAGATGCATCTGTTGGGTGGCAGTTGGGAGCGATGGCTCTACATGTTTGCAGGGATTCCGGTGATTTTGCTTTTGATATGGTTCTTCCATGTATGTTCATGGAGTTGGGTTCGGAAGTTTTTTACCTTTTTCGGAAACATTTCTCTGGAGCTATATGTATCTCATATCTTGGTGCTTCGGTTGTATCGTATGACACCATTCTATCAGCATTGTCGCTTAGCTCATTATGCAGCAATATTAGGAATCAGCATCCTGATTGCCTGGCTGGCAGGCAAATGGATTACGTGGATGATGAAATCAAGAAAGAAATAGGAGGAGAAGAAAGATGTACAGTTTTGAAGAGATTCAGAAGGTAGACAGTGAGATTGCAGAAGCAATCAAGGAAGAGATGGCAAGACAGAATTCGCATATTGAATTGATTGCATCAGAAAACTGGGTAAGCGAGGCAGTTATGGCAGCGATGGGAAGTCCGCTGACCAACAAATATGCAGAAGGCTATCCGGCAAAGCGTTACTATGGCGGTTGCCAGTGCGTAGATGTAGTGGAGAATCTTGCGATTTCCCGTGCAAAGGAATTATTTGGTTGTGACTATGCCAATGTGCAACCACACTCCGGTGCCCAGGCAAATATGGCAGTGTTTTTCGCAATGTTGACACCAGGGGATAAAGTGATGGGAATGAACTTAGACCATGGTGGACATCTGTCTCACGGTTCACCGGTGAACTTCTCCGGAAAATATTTTGATGTGGTATTCTATGGAGTGAATGACGAAGGATTTATCGATTACGAACAGGTGCGCGAAATAGCGCTTCGGGAGAGACCGAAGCTCATTGTTGCAGGAGCCAGTGCTTATGCAAGAATCATTGATTTTAAGAAATTTAGAGAGATTGCAGATGAAGTTGGAGCATATCTCATGGTGGACATCTGTCTCACGGTTCACCGGTGAACTTCTCCGGAAAATATTTTGATGTGGTATTCTATGGAGTGAATGACGAAGGATTTATCGATTACGAACAGGTGCGCGAAATAGCGCTTCGGGAGAGACCGAAGCTCATTGTTGCAGGAGCCAGTGCTTATGCAAGAATCATTGATTTTAAGAAATTTAGAGAGATTGCAGATGAAGTTGGAGCATATCTCATGGTGGATATTGCACACATTGCCGGACTGGTAGCTGCAGGACTGCATCCGTCACCGATTCCATATGCGGACGTTGTGACGACGACAACCCACAAGACCTTGCGTGGACCACGTGGTGGTATGATTATGTGTAATCAGGAAGCGGCTGACAAATTCAATTTTAACAAAGCCATCTTCCCGGGAACCCAGGGTGGCCCGCTGGAGCATGTGATTGCGGCAAAAGCAGTTGCTTTGAAGGAAGCACTCCAGCCGGAATTTAAAGAGTATCAGGCACAGATTTTGAAAAATGCCAAAGCATTGGCGGAAGCCTTGATGAAACGCGGTGTCAAGATTGTATCCGGAGGAACGGATAATCATTTGATGCTGGTTGATTTGAGTGATACAGAGTTGAGTGGTAAAGAGTTGGAGAAACGTCTGGATGCAGCTCATATTACTTGCAACAAGAATACCATTCCAAATGATCCACGATCTGCATTTGTTACCAGCGGTATCCGATTAGGTACGCCGGCTGTGACAACCAGAGGGTTAGTAGAAGCGGATATGGATCAGATTGCAGAAGCAATTTCCCTTGTGATGGAAAGTGAAGAGAATATTGAGAAAGCAAAAGCCATTGTGGCTGAATTGACAGAGAAATATCCATTGTGTTAAGACGAAAAAACAGCGAGGAGTACATCCGGTGAAAAGACAGAAGAAGAAAATTTTGATGGTTTTTACGGCAAATATGAATTTGGGAGATAATGTAATCGGGGATTGTAATGAATTTCTGATTCGAAAAGCATGTTTCCTGGGAGGCTGCGAGATTTTTCCTTATAGTATTTCTACACGAGATGTAGAGCAGGTACGTTATGTAGATGCGGTGATTTTCGCAGGTGGTATTATGAAGAGTACGTCAGAGAAATTCTGGCTCTACATTCCGGAACTCTTAGAGGCGGCGCAACGTTACAATGTGCCGGTTCTGCTTAGTGGTATCGGAGTAGAGGCTTTTCATGGGGAAGATGAGAGAAGTGTACGTCTGCGAGATGCCTTGAATCTTCCTTGTGTCAAATGCATGACAGTACGGGACGATATTGAGACCCTGCGGAGGGATTACATCACCAATCCGGAGATAGACTTAATTCCTGTCTATGATGTTGCAGTCTGGAGCAGGGCAGTTTACAAAGATGCTTTGAGGCAGATGGAACCGATGCGAAAACGAAAGGTGATTGGGCTCGGCGTGGTTCGTGAGAAATTATTTTCTGACTATGGCAATCCACAGATTGACCGCCAAGTGCAGTTGGACTTTTGGAAGGGCGTTATCACTCGATTGGATGAGGAGGGACTTCCTTGGGAGATCTTTACCAATGGCGACTCTTATGATGAACTGTTTGCCAGAGAGGTTCTGGCTTATGTAGGACATGGAAGAAAAGCGCCGGTTCCTATGGATGCGGTGGCTCTTGTACAGACCATCTCTAGTTATCGGGGTGTAATCGCAGGGCGGATGCATTCCAATATTATTGCTTATGCTTTGGGAATTCCAAGTGTGGGATTTATCTGGAATCAGAAATTAAGATTTTGGAGTGAGAAGATTGGATATCCGGAGCGGTTTCTACGCCCGGAAGAGATGGACCCGGAAATGGCAGTGGAACGACTGCTGCAAGGGATGAAAGAAGGATGTCGCAGTTTTCGAAAGAGTAGAAAACCAATTTATGCAGGAATGAAAAAGTTCCTAAAAACATATTGTGTGAAGCGGGATGTGCCAAAAGAGACAATTTCCTACAAAGAGCATATGATTGCGCCGGCTCTTGGTGGCATGAATCTACGCTACAAGAATACCAATTCCATGGAAGCTTTTCGAGATTCCTATTCCCATGGTTATCAGAAATTCCAAGTGGATGTACGGCTTACAGCCGATGGGGAATTGGTATGTGTAAACCGCTGGCATCCGGATACACTATGGTTGCTTGGGCATCCGGTAAAAGAGGGAGAAAAGCCAGAAGCACTGACCTCTCAGGAGTTTGAAGAATCTCAGTACTATAATCGTTTTCCAACGATGTCTTTTGAGGAGTTTTTACTAGCGGCAGCATCGAATCTTCAAAAGGGAGAGATTCAGGTCGTTCTCGGAATAGGACAGCCGGATCGGGAAGTCATGGAGCGGATGAAGATATTGATACCAGCTGCATTGAAAAAGGCCAATGTCAAACCGAAGCAGTTCTGTCTGCGTCTGGAACGTCGATGCGATATTGAGGCATGGGAGAAGATCGGATGCAAGATTCCGGTGATTTATCACCCGGTACCGGGAAAGAAAAAGGAAGAAGAGTTCGTAGCTTATTATGAGGATGCAATATCCTATTGCAAGACGCATAAGATCAAACGGATTTCGGTTAGCCCGGATAATTGTCGGGAGACAATCGTGAGACTTTGCAAGGAAGCAGGAATGCAGGTCTATGTCTTCACTTCTTTCCGAGGAGTGGGAATGGTGGATGCATTAAAGATGGGAGCGGATTATGTAAGCAACCATTATTATCATGTGGAATACATGGAGCGACTGACCAAATAATAAAAAATAGAACAAGTTATAAAAGCGGAAGCAAGTTACACTTGCCTCCGCTTTTTTGTCAAAATAGAAAGGGAAGTATCTATCGGTTAATCCCCATCTGAATCTCATCCGCCCATTGCTGCAGGCTATAGGTCTGTCCGTCGAACAATTTCAAGATTGCTCCGGTAGGAGTCTCCTCACTGGCAAATGCATTGGCCTCGTCTGTGTCCACATGCATGGCAAGGCGAAAGGACGGGCTGACACGAACAACTACATCTGCAAAAATCAGTCCCCGTTCATAGCTTTCGGTAATGACAAAGACTTCATCGTTGTCTTTTACATGGGCCCGGGAAGCTTCTAGTGGGGTCATATGAATATGTCTTTTGGCAACGATTACCCCTTGTTCCATCTGAATTTCCCCTTTCGGACCAACCAAGGTGCATCCCGGGGTGCCGTCGATATCACCGGACTGACGGATGACACCCGGCAATCCGATCTTTCTGGTATCTGTCATAGACAATTCCACCTGGGTAGCTTTTCGATAAGGACCCAAGATGGCTACATTTTCAAAGGTTCCACGAGGGCCAATAATGGTCAGTCGCTCGTTGCACAGGTATTGCCCCGGCTGGCTTAATTCGTGTTTATATGTAAGTTCTGCATCTTCCCCAAATAAGATTTTAAAATCGTCTTCGCTGACATGAATATGTCTGGCAGAAGTCTCAATCGGTATTCTTAAACTCATTTTTCGTCTGTCTCCTTCTCATAATGGAAGTATTTTAGCATAGGAAGGCAGTAATTTCATTAAAAAATGAAAAATTTATAAAAAAACTACTTGAAATACTATAGAAGATAGTCTAAAATGGTACTCATAAGTGGAGAAAAGTGGTGATTAGTGTCACATAAGTGTGAGATTGTGGAGGGCCACTAGGGAAGAAGGTGAGTTCATTGTTGACAGGAGAATACAGCCATAGTATTGATACGAAGGGTCGTTTGATCATTCCTTCCAAATTTCGTGATATCCTGGGCGAAGATTTCGTCATCACCAAAGGATTAGACGGATGCTTATTTCTCTATCCAAACAATGAATGGAATGTTTTTGAAGAAAAACTTAGAACCTTACCACTTACGAACAAAAACGCCAGAACTTTTGTACGTTTCTTCTTAGGAAGTGCAGTAGAAGGCGGATTGGACAAACAAGGCAGAGTACTGATTTCTTCAGCTCTGAGAGATTTTGCACATCTGGAAAAAGAAGTCGTTCTTGTGGGCGTACTGGACCGGGTGGAAATCTGGAACAAAGCACAATGGGATGAAAACAATGCTGCCGTAGAGGAAGATATGGATGATATTGCAAGCCAGATGGAAGAGTTAGGTTTGAGTATTTAATTCATTTTGGAGGAGACGATGGTATTTGAGCATGTATCAGTATTGTTAGAAGAGACGGTAAATGGCCTTGACATCAAGCCGGATGGCATATATGTAGATGGAACTCTCGGGGGAGGGGGACATGCATACGAAGTTTGCCGGCAGTTAAGCAACAAGGGGAGATTGATAGGTATAGATCAGGACGAAGCGGCGATCGAGGCTGCGGGCGCCAGGTTAAGCGACTTCGGGGAGAAAGTGACAATAGTCCGAAGCAACTATTGTGATATGAAGTTGCAGCTTCAAAAACTAGGCATTGACAAAGTAGATGGGATCGTGCTCGATCTGGGCGTATCATCTTATCAGTTAGATACGGCAGAGCGGGGATTCTCCTATCGGGTAGATGCACCTCTGGATATGCGGATGGACAGACGACAAGCAAAGACCGCAAGAGACATCGTCAATGACTACAGCGAGATGGAGCTTTTTCGCATTATTCGTGATTATGGGGAAGATAAGTTTGCGAAGAACATTGCGAAGCACATCGTGATGGAACGCGAAAAAGCACCCATCGAGACAACAGGACAACTGATTGAGGTTATCAAACATGCCATACCAATGAAATTTCAAAAGACAGCAGGGCATCCTGCGAAGCGGACATTTCAGGCAATCCGAATCGAACTGAATCGGGAACTGGACGTCCTTCGAGATACATTGGATGACATGATAGATATATTAAAACCGAATGGAAGATTATGCATCATTACCTTCCATTCGTTAGAGGACAGAATTGTCAAAGGGGCATTTCGGAAGAATGAGAATCCTTGCACCTGTCCAAGTCATTTCCCGGTATGCGTCTGTGGAAATGAATCGAAAGGGAGAGTCATTACAAGAAAGCCAATCCTTCCTGGGGAGGGAGAGTTGGCTGCAAACAGTCGTTCTAAGAGCGCAAAACTCCGCATCTTTGAACGCAGTTAACTTTTTGAGGTAGTATTCATAAAAGGGGAACATGCTATGGCAACGTATATTCATGGCAACACGGTTCGCAAAGAGAATCCTTCGGCTCCGGTAGTTGTATCGCAGCCGAAGAAGGCGACCAGTGTACAAGTTAATCAGAATCGAACGAGAGCGTTACATATCAATCGTGGATATGTGACTTTTTTGGCTATCTCTGCAATCCTTGCAATGTTCGTATGTGTGCGGTATCTGCAGCTTCATTCCAATGTAGCGGCAAGTTCGTCCAAAGTCACAGCCATGCAGCAACAATTAAGTGACTTGCAGGAAGAGAATGCAGCAAAGCAGGATGCCATTTCCAATTCTATGAATCTGGAAGAGGTGCGCAAACGTGCAATGAAAGACCTCCATATGGTATATGCAACGGATGAGCAGATTATTACTTATAAGAATCCATTGGGAAATGACGTGACCCAATATAGCGCTATTCCGGAGAGTGGCGTCTTGGTGAATGCGGCAAGTTTGAAATAATAAAGGATGAAATGATGTCAGGAAAAAAACGAAAAAAGATGCAGTTTATCAGACGGAAATTTCCCCAAAGAATGAAGAAAAAGCTGGTATTGTTGTTTGGAGCGGTAGTACTGGCTTTTGTTTATTTGATTTTTCGAATCATTTGTCTGAATGTGGAGGACGGGGAAGAATATAAGAAGATTGTATTGGACCAGCAGCGGTATGACAGCACCACCATCCCTTTTAAACGGGGAGATATTATTGACCGCAATGGTACGAAACTGGCTACCAGCGAGCGGGTGTACAATGTGATTTTGGATGCCAAAGTGATGCGGGAGCAGTCAGAGAAACATTTGACGGAGACCATTGCTCAGGTGAAAGAGGTGTTGCAGAGCTGTTTTACGATTTCAGGAGAGGACGTGGACAGCGTTCTGACTAACACGCCGGATAGCCGCTATACCATTTTGAAGAAAAAAGCCACTTATGAGGAGGCGCAGAACTTCAAAAAGATGGAGGCTGACAAGGAGAAATATCCTTATCTAAACGGTGTCTGGCTAGAGGAAGATTACCAGCGGACCTATCCATATGGGTCTCTTGCATCGGATCTGGTCGGTTTTACCGTATCGGGAAACGTGGGAAATGCCGGAATAGAGGCAAGTTATAATGCAATCTTAAATGGAACAGATGGCAGAAGTTATGGGTACCAGGAGGGTGAATCCGGACTGGAGCGAACCGTGATTGAGGCCCAGGATGGCAATACCGTGGTTTCAACCATTGATGTTGCCCTTCAGAATATTGTAGAAAAACATATTAAAAATTTTAACAAGAAATATAAGAATAATGCCACGAAGGGACTTGGAAGTAAGAATACCGCGGTCATTATTGCAGATCCGAATACGGCAGAGATTCTGGCGGAGGCTTCCTATCCCAATTATGATTTGAATGATCCAAGAGATTTGTCGGACTACTATACGAAAGCGCAGCAAAGCAAGATGTCAGAGGAAGAGAAATTAGATGCGCTCAATGGAATCTGGAAAAATTTCTGCGTATCCGATACCTTTGAACCTGGCTCCACTGCGAAACCATTTACGGTAGCAGCCGGCTTGGAAAGTGGCAAACTAAAAGGGAACGAAAGCTATTTTTGTGGGGGCCATCTAAGGGTTGGTGGCAGTAACATCAACTGTCATAAATTGGCAGGTCATGGCATGCAGACATTGTCAGATTCCATTGCCAATTCTTGTAATGTGGCCTTGATGCATGAAGCAGCTGCAATCGGGAAGAAACAATTTTGCAAATACCAGACGATTTTTGGGATCGGGCAGTTGACCGGGATTGATTTACCCGGAGAGGCGGACGGCGCCGGACTCTATCATACGATAGATACCATGGGGCCGACAGAACTGGCGACCAGCTCTTTTGGACAGGGCTTTAATGTGACTATGACCCAGATGGTAGCTGCCTATTGTTCTTTGATTAACGGTGGTAATTATTACAAGCCACATGTGGTAAAAGAGATTCGGGATTCTGATGGAAATGTGATTGAAGAGATTGAGCCGGTCCTTCTTCGCAAGACCATATCCAAAGAAACCAGTGACAAATTAAAAGTCTACATGAAGCAGACGATGACAGATGGTACCGGGCGAAATGCCCAGGTAAAAGGCTATACCATGGGAGCAAAGACCGGAACGGCGGAGAAGATTCCACGTGGCAACGGCAAACACCTCCTCTCTTATATGGGCTATGCGCCGGCAGACAATCCGGAAGTGCTTGTCTATGTGGTCATCGATGAGCCAAATGTAGAAAATCAGGCAATCAGTTCCTACGTAACAGATCTGTCTAGGGAAATTATGGAAGAGGCATTTCCGTACTTGGGAATTACCAAAGATGGGGAAGAATAACCTTGTAAAAGTGATAATACATTAGTATCAATCACTTTTATGAGGTTTTTTTATGCGAAATAAAACCTATCACCGAAAGAAAGCGTTGGTTCTCTTTGGAGCCGCCCTGGTTCTTTTGGTTGGCTTGCTTGGAAGACTCTTTTACCTTATGGTTTTCCGGGCAGACTACTATCAGGAGAAGGCCAAGAACTTACATGAACGGGAGAGGGAGATTAAGGCGGCCAGGGGAAAGATCTTAGATCGCAATGGCAAAGTGCTGGCAGATAACCGTTCTGTTTGCACGATTTCAGTGATCCATAGCCAGATCACAGACAAAGAGACAGTGATTCGTGTCTTGGGTAAGGAACTGGAGATGGATTTGGCCGAGGTTCGAAAACGGGTAGAGAAAGTATCTTCCATGGAACGAATCCGCACCAATGTAGAAAAAGAAGTGGGAGACCGGATTCGAGAATATCATCTGGCGGGGGTCAAAGTGGACGAGGATTACAAACGATTTTATCCCTATGGAAATCTTGCTTCCAAAGTCCTAGGATTTACAGGGGGAGACAATCAAGGGATCATTGGCCTGGAGGTTCGATACGAGTCCTATTTGAAAGGAACAAATGGGCGGATTCTAACCGTAACAGATGCAAGAGGAATGGAATTGGATGGCGTGGCGGAAGGCCGGGTAGAGCCTGTGGCAGGCCATACAGTAAAGTTAAGTCTGGATGCGAATATCCAACGCTATGCCCAGCAGGAAGCAGAGGCAGTCATGGAGAAGAAAGAAGCGGAAGGAGTGAGTCTTCTGGTGATGAATCCGCAAAATGGAGAAATATATGCCATGGTGGATGTGCCGGAATTTGATCTGAATCATCCCTATTCACTGGATTCGCTAGGAGTGGAGGAAGAGGATGCAAAGAAACAGCAGGAACTTCTCAATCAGATGTGGAGAAATGGTTGTATCAGTGATACTTACGAGCCGGGCTCTACGTTTAAAATCATCACGTCCTCAGCTTGCCTGGAAGAAGGCGTGGTAACAGAGGCAGATCGGTTCGTATGTCCCGGCTATCGGGTGGTGGAGGATCGGAGGATTCGTTGCCATAAAGTGGGTGGCCACGGAAGTGAAACCTTCGTGGAAGGAGTCAAAAATTCCTGCAATCCGGTCTTTATAGACATAGGATTGCGACTTGGGGCAGAACGATTCTATGACTATTTTCAGCAGTTTGGACTAAGGGAAAAGACCGGCATTGATTTGCCGGGGGAGGCAGGTACCATTACTCACAAATTAGAAAATGTCGGACCGGTAGAATTGGCAACTATGACATTTGGTCAGTCTTTCCAGCTCTCCCCGATTCGTATGGCCACTACGGTGAGCGCTCTGATCAATGGCGGCAGAAAGGTTACGCCCCATTTGGCCACAGCGGTATATGGGGAGGATGGGCAGGTTCTGCAGAAGTTTCAAGGAGAACAAGGAGAACGGGTGGTGTCGAAAAAGACCTCTTCCCGTATGGGGCAGATTCTGGAACAAGTCGTATCGGAAGGGTCCGGAAACAAAGCGTTCATAGAAGGATACCGGATTGGTGGAAAGACGGCGACTTCCCAGACTTTGCCAAGAAGTGCCAATCGTTATATCGCCTCTTTTATTGGATTTGCCCCGGCGGAGGATCCGCAAGTACTGGCTATGGTGATCATTCACAATCCCAAAGGAATCTACTATGGAGGAACCATTGCAGCACCGGTGATCCGGACGCTTTTTGAGAACATTCTGCCTTATCTGGGGATTGAAAAGACAGGCGAATCGTTGTATACTGAATAGGTTAAAAGATACATAACAAAAGAGATAATGAGGTGACGGATATGGATTACAAGATTGCAATACCGGTAATCGCAGCATTTGCATGCAGTGTGATTATGGGGCCGGTGGTGATTCCGATTTTACGAAAGATGAAGATGGGGCAGACAGAGCGTGAAGAAGGGGTACAGTCTCATTTAAAGAAGGCAGGTACGCCGACCATGGGTGGTGTGATTATCCTGGCTGCTATTTTGCTGACTTCTTTATTTTATATCAAAGATTATCCGAAGATTATTCCGATTTTATTTGTGACACTGGGATTTGGTCTAATCGGTTTTCTGGATGATTATCTGAAAGTAGTGATGAAGCGTTCGGACGGATTGTTCCCTTTGCAGAAGATGGGATTACAGTTTCTGGTGACGGCGGTCTTTGCTGTATATTTGGTAATGACAGATGTGCCGATGACCATGCTGATTCCGTTTGCCGGTGGAAAGGTATTAGATCTTGGATGGGTTGCGATTCCGGTGCTGTTTTTAGTTGTGATTGGAACGGTTAATGGCGTGAATTTCACGGACGGATTGGATGGCCTTGCATCCAGCGTGACAGTTCTGGTTGCAACATTCTTTACGGTAGTTGCTATTGGGACGAAGAGCGGAATCGAGCCGGTAACTTGTGCAGTGGCAGGTGCTTTGCTTGGATTTTTACTATTTAATGTTTATCCGGCAAGTGTGTTTATGGGAGATACCGGGTCTCTGGCTTTAGGCGGATTTGTGGCAGCAACAGCTTATATGTTGCAGATGCCTCTTTATATTGCAATTGTTGGTTTGATTTATCTGGTGGAAGTGTTATCTGTTATGATTCAGGTGACCTATTTTAAGAAAACCGGCGGAAAACGAATTTTCAAAATGGCGCCGATTCACCACCATTTTGAGCTCTGTGGATGGTCAGAGACCAGAGTTGTGGCAGTCTTTTCGATTATAACTGCGATTCTCTGTCTGATTGCATTGGTGGCCATGTAGCGAGGAGGAGATTATGAGACAGCAGAAAGTTCTTGTGTTTGGTTCCGGAATCAGTGGAATCGGCGCAAGCAGATTATTAGAAGAGATTGGAGCAGAAGTGATTCTGTATGATGGCAATGCCGATTTGCAGGCAGAAGAGATTCGCGATCGGATTGGTGAAGATTCCAAGGTTCAGGTGCTCTTAGGGGACTTGCCGGAGGCGGTTATGGATACCTTGGATATGGTTGTAATGAGCCCGGGAGTTCCGACCGATTTGCCGGTGGTATGCCGGATGCGGGAGAAGGGCATTGTGATTTCCGGTGAGATTGAGCTTGCTTATACTTATGGAAAAGGTGATGTGCTGGCGATTACGGGAACCAATGGGAAGACCACAACGACGGCGCTTCTTGGCGAGATTATGAAAGCCTATAAGGAGCATGTCTATGTAGTAGGGAATATTGGGAATCCATTTACAACCGTAGCATTGCAGATGGAGGAAGATAGCGTGGCTGTGGCTGAGATTTCCAGCTTCCAATTGGAGACCATTCATAACTTCCATCCAAAAGTAAGTAGTATTTTAAATATCACGCCGGATCATCTGAATCGGCATCACACCATGGAAGCTTATATTAAAGCGAAAGAAGATATTTGCAGAAATCAGACGAAAGAAGAGCGGATTATTTTGAATTATGAGGATGAAGTTCTTCGTGAATTTGGCAAAGAGACACAGGCAGATGCGTTCTACTTTAGTAGCCAGAGAATCTTAGAGAGAGGTATTTATCTGGAAAATGGGAATATGATATATCAAGATGGGGAACCGGTTGTAGTCTGCCATGTTTCCCAACTGCAGCTCCTTGGTACTCACAATTATGAAAATGTTATGGCGGCAGTTGCCATGGCAGCAGCATATGGCGTACCGATGGATACCATTCGGGATGTCATCTTATCCTTCAAGGGAGTAGAACATCGGATTGAATTTGTGGCAGAGAAAAATGGCGTTTTATACTATAACGATTCCAAAGGAACTAACCCGGATGCGGCGATCAAAGGAATCTGCGCCATGGAGCGTCCGACAGTCTTGATTGGCGGTGGCTATGATAAGGCTTCCACCTATGATGAATGGATTGACAGCTTCCAAGGAAAAGTGAAGAAGTTGGTGCTCATTGGAGCAACCAAAGAAAAGATTGCCGAAACGGCAAGAGCACATGGATTTACAGAGATTGCATTTGCAGATACTTTTGAGGAAGCTTTTGAGATCTGTGTGCAGACAGCTGAGGCGGGGGATGCTGTATTATTATCTCCGGCTTGCGCAAGTTGGGGCATGTTCCGTAATTATGAAGAACGTGGAGATAAATTCAAAGAACTTGTAAATGCTTTATAAGGAGTGAAAAGCTTGCAACTGTCGAAAGGGAAGAGACAGTATGACCGAGGTCTTTTGGTCATCGTCTGGTTACTGGTGATAACGGGATTATTGCTCCTGTACAGTACAAGTGCCTATAATGGACAGGTGAAATTTCATGATTCCTTCTATTATGTCAAAAAACAGTTGTTTGCAACGGCCCTAGGGCTTTTGTGTATGTGGGTGATAGCCAGGATTGATTACCATGTATGGAAACGGTTTGCGCCGGTTCTTTATGTGGTTGCGTTGGGATTATCCGTTGCTGTACTCTTTGTGGGTGAAGAATATAATGGGTCCAAAAGATGGTTATCTTTGGGACCCATCTCTTTTCAACCTTCCGAATTTGCAAAGGTGGCAATCCTCCTTTTTCTGGCTTATAGAATGGAGCGGGTTCTGTCAAAAAGCCGCAAACCGCTTCGCCTATTTAGCCCTCTTTTATGGTTGCTTCCAGTTGTAGCATTGGTAGGGGCCTGCAACCTTAGTACTGCCATTATTATTCTGGGGATCGGGATTGTGCTGGCATTTGTAGCAAGCCCGGGATATGCGCCTTTTGTATTTCTTGGAATTGGCGGAGTTGGATTCATGGGAATCTTTCTGGCGCTCGAAAGTTATCGTCTGGAACGTTTGGCAATCTGGAGGAATCCGGAGGCGTATGAAAAAGGATATCAGACGTTACAAGGTCTGTATGCCATCGGTTCCGGAGGGGTATTTGGAATAGGCATTGGCGAGAGTGTACAGAAATTGGGATTTGTGCCGGAAGCACAAAATGACATGGTCTTTTCCATTGTCTGCGAGGAACTGGGATTTGTAGGCGCGGCCGGAGTGGTACTACTCTTTGCTATCCTCATATGGAGACTGTTCCTTATTACCTGCAAGGCAAAAGATTTATTCGGCGCCCTGCTTGGAGCAGGGGCGATGGCTCATATGATGTTGCAGGTGCTTCTTAATATTGCAGTTGTAACCAATACCATTCCCAATACAGGGATTACCCTGCCATTTATCAGTTACGGAGGAACCTCCGTTTTATTTCTTTTGGCGGAAATGGGGGTTGTGCTAAGTGTATCCAATCTGATAGAATAGTACACAAGATAAGGGGAGATACGAAGATGAGTGGAAGAAAGAGAAGAAAAAAGAAGAAATTTGGATACTACCTTTACGCAGTAGTATCGTTAAGTCTTTTCATTATAAATATTGGCCTTGGCAGCATTTTGCTGTTCCATGTACAGGGTGTGGAAGTCATCGGGAATACTTATAGCAGCCAGGCGGAGGCTCTGCAGATGGTGAATGAAGATCCGAATACTTCTAATGCCTTGTATTTTCTGTGGAAGATTAAGTCGGGGTCTTATGAGAAGCCGGCTTACTTAGAAGCGATGGATGCGAGACTGCTCGCACCTTGGAAAGTGCAGCTACAGCTGACAGAGAAGCCGATTATGGGATGTGCCATTGGTGCAGATGGTTACGTCTATTTTGATAAGGATGGTCTCGTTCTTTTGATTGATCCGGAGCTGATGCCGAATGTGCCGGTGGTAGAAGGGATTGACACCAAGGAAGCGCAGTTGTATGAGACGATCCAAGGGGATTACCAGCACCTGTTCCGTTCTATTTCACAGCTAACTTCTGCACTGTCAGAGAAGGAGCTGTATCCGGACCGACTGGTGTGGGAGGATGATAGTATGAATGCCTATTTTGAACGGGTCTGTGTGCGATTTGGAAAGTCAGGATATGAGGAGAAGGTGTTACAATTTACGGCCATCCAGAAAGAATTGGACGGAAAAGACGGAATTTTGCATCTGGAACACTATGGCGAGACAAATAAAAGCATATCTTTTGAAAAAAACTATTGATTATTTTGAAAAAAGCTTTTATTATATAACTATATGACAAACTGTATCTATTATAGGGATGTATAAGATAAATAAGGAGAAAAAGGAGGACAAACTCTTGTTAGAAATTACAACTTACGAATCAGAAGCCGCAGCAAAAATTATTGTTATAGGTGTAGGCGGCGGCGGTAACAACGCAGTGAACAGAATGATTGACGAACAGATTGTAGGTGTTGAGTTCATCGCAATCAATACAGATAAACAAGCACTTCAGCTTTCCAAGGCTCCAACCTTAATTCAGATTGGGGACAAGCTTACCAAAGGTCTCGGTGCAGGAGCAAAACCGGAGATCGGTGAGAAAGCAGCAGAAGAGAGCGCAGAAGAGATTGCAGCAGCATTGAAAGGTGCTGATATGGTATTCGTAACCTGTGGTATGGGTGGCGGAACCGGAACCGGAGCAACACCGGTTGTGGCACGTATTGCAAAAGAGATGGGAGCTTTGACAGTCGGTGTCGTTACGAAACCGTTCCGTTTCGAGTCTAAGACCCGTATGAACAATGCACTTGCAGGAATTGAGAAGTTGAAGGAAAGTGTAGATACACTGATCGTTATTCCGAATGACAAGTTATTGGAGATTGTTGATAGAAGAACAACTATGCCGGATGCTTTGAAGAAAGCAGATGAAGTATTGCAGCAAGGTATTCAGGGAATCACAGACTTGATCAATGTTCCGTCTTTGATTAACCTTGACTTTGCAGATGTTCAGACAGTTATGAAAGACAAGGGTATCGCACATATTGGTATCGGTCTTGGTAAGGGAGATGACAAGGCACTTGAAGCTGTTAAAGAAGCTGTTGCCAGTCCACTTTTGGAGACTACCATTGCAGGTGCATCCCATGTTATTATTAATATTTCCGGTGATATCACTTTGATGGATGCAAGTGATGCAGCTGGTTATGTACAGGATCTTGCAGGAGAAGATGCGAATATCATCTTCGGTGCAACCTATGATGATAGCAGAACAGATGAAGCAAGCGTAACCGTTATTGCAACTGGTTTACATAATGCTTCAGGAGCTTCTTCTAAGATTGGCAATCGTCTCGGTCAGAAGTTGAATATACAGACACCTCTGAATACAGAGACACCGGTTATCCGCACACCAAAGGTACCGGATATTCAGGATTTGGATTTGGGACTTGCAAATCCGACACCGTCACCGAAGGCAACGGTTCAGCCGAAGACCACAGCAGGAACGACTCCTACATTGGGAGCAACCAGAGTTCCGGGTGCGACAGTGAAGGAACAGTCTATTAAGATTCCGACATTCTTGAAGAAATAAATACGAATAGAGAACGAAGGATGGCGTCGAAGATGCCATCCTTTTTTGTTATAAAAATTTCGAACTTCACAATTCCATGTCGAAACATTCTGGGATTTCTTCCTGTGATTTTGACAAAAATCGCAACGCATTTTCTATATAATCAATCTTGCTTGAATACCAAATCGATTTTGTATCAAAAGAGAAAGAAGGTGGAACGTGTACTACGAATTATATGTAGACGTCTTGTTTCTGGTGAATTTTGTCATGGACTTTCTCCTATTGTCATTGGTACAGCGTATGCTGAAATTGCCAAGAAGAGGAGTTAGAAAGGCAATGGGAGCCGGAGTGGGAGCGGTACTAACCTGTCTTGGGGTTGTGATGCCTTTTCCTGTTTGGGGGCGAATCCTATGGTTCTACCTACTTGTAAATACCATCATAGTTGTAGTGGGACTTAAAATCAGAACGATAAGAATGTATGTTATTTCTATGGTGCTGTTCTATATAGGAACCATCCTCATGGGAGGATTTGTGGAAATGCTACGGCCTTACATAAAAGAAGGAAGCCTGTTTTTGGCGACCGGAATCCTTGGATATTATCTTATTGGATTTTTCTGGGATTTTCTTGGAAAGGTGCGAAGAGACAGAATCTATCTCTGCCAAGTGGAATTATACCTGGGGGAGAAAAAAATGCAGGTGCAAGCCCTGTTTGATACGGGAAATCATCTGCAAGAACCAATCAGTAAAAAACCGGTATCCGTCATGGAACGTCGTATATTGGAACCTTGGTTGGAAGAGAAGGCGGAAGGAAGAATTTACATTCCCTATCGCTCCGTCGGAAAAGCCGAAGGGATTTTAGAGGCAGTGCAATTGGATAGGATGCATATCCTGGGAGAGAAGGGGATCTGGATTGCGCAACCGATTGTGGCCATGAGTGAAGAAATGCTTTCTGAAACAGAAGATTATCAGCTGATTTTAAATCCAAATTTATGTGACATAACAGGAGGATGAGAAGAAGATGATACATGGAGTTTTACCACAAGAATTTTGCTGTCGTTTTGTAACCCGGCTGAACCATTTTGTGTTCCCGGAGAAGCAAGAAATTCATTATATCGGAGGAACGGATGTGCTGCCGGCGCCTCTGGATACCAAGGAGGAAAATGAAACCATTGAAAAATTACAGACAGAGGAGGCAGAACAGGCGAAGAAACACCTGATCGAACACAATCTGCGTCTGGTGGTATATATCGCGAAGAAATTTGACAATACAGGAGTTGGAGTGGAGGATCTGATTTCCATTGGAACCATCGGATTGATTAAGGCAATCAATACCTTCAATCCGGAGAAAAATATCAAACTTGCCACTTATGCTTCCCGGTGTATTGAGAATGAAATCTTGATGTATTTGCGAAGAAATAATAAAACAAAGTTAGAGGTCTCCATTGATGAACCTTTAAATGTGGATTGGGATGGAAACGAACTGCTGCTGTCGGATATTTTAGGAACGGAAGAGGATACAATCTATCGGGATCTGGAGCAGGAGGCGGAACACAAATTGTTGGTTCGTGCCATTGGCTCTCTGTCGAAAAGGGAACGACTTATTATTAAAATGCGTTTTGGATTAGAGAGTGAAGATGGGGAGGAAAAGACCCAGAAGGAGGTGGCAGCGATTCTAGGAATTTCCCAGTCCTATATTTCCAGATTGGAGAAGAAAATCATGCAAAATTTGAAGCGTGAAATGGTGCGCTACCAATAAAAAAGTGCTAGAATAAAAGAAAAAGGTGGTGCTGGTTATGAAATTGACATTTATCGGAGCAGCCCATGAGGTGACAGGAAGTTGCCATCTTTTGGAAGTGAACGGAAGACACATTTTGGTAGACTGCGGAATGGAGCAGGGGCCGGATCTGTATGAGAATCAGGAAGTTCCGGTGCCAGCAGGGGAGATTGATTATATCTTGCTTACCCATGCTCATATTGATCATTCCGGTTTACTACCCCTATTTTGCAAGCATGGATTCAAAGGGCAGATTGTGACAACTTTTGCGACTGCAGATTTGTGCCGTATTATGTTGCAGGATAGTGCCCATATTCAGGAATTTGAAGCCGAGTGGCGGAATCGTAAGGCGCGGCGTTCCGGTGGCCCTTCCTATGAACCACTTTATACGGTCCAGAATGCACTAGATACAGTAGAGCTTTTGGCACCATGTGACTATGGACAGAAAATTGAACTTTGCGATGGAGTGCAGGTGCGATTTACAGATATCGGGCACTTGTTAGGTTCTGCCAGTATCGAAGTCTGGTTGCAGGAAGATGGAATAGAAAAGAAGATTGTTTTCTCCGGTGATGTGGGAAATATCCAGCAACCGATTTTGCGAGATCCACAAGTGACAAAAGAGGCAGACTATGTTGTCATCGAATCTACTTATGGGGATCGGATTCATAGTGAAGATAGACCAGACTATCTGGGAGAGTTTACCAGAATTTTGCGGGAGACCTTTCGGAAGGAAGGCAATGTGGTAATCCCGTCATTTGCAGTCGGTAGAACCCAGGAAATCCTATATTTCATTCGAGAAATCAAAGAGCGGAAACTGTTGCCGGAATATCCGGACTTTGAGGTCTTTGTGGATAGTCCGTTAGCTATAGAAGCAACAAAAATATTTACAAAGAATCAAAGAGGATGCTTTGATGAGGATGCTATGAAGTTGGTGGATGCAGGAATGAATCCGTTGGTGTTCCCAGGATTGAAAGTTGCAGTAAGTAGTGAAGAATCGAAACAAATTAATTTCGATAGCAATCCAAAAGTTATTATTTCTGCATCTGGCATGTGCGAAGCAGGACGTATCCGGCATCATTTGAAACATAATCTGTGGAGACCGGAATGTACCATCTGCTTTGTGGGATATCAGGCAGTGGGAACCCTAGGAAGAAAACTTATTGAAGGTGCCAAGGCAGTGAAACTGTTTGGGGAGACGATTGAAGTCTCTGCGAAGATTGAATCCTTGAAAGGAATCAGTGGTCATGCGGATAAGGAAGGATTGCTTCAGTGGCTGGCAGGATTTGAGACGCCGTTGTCTCATGTCTTTGTAGTACACGGAGAGGACGCGGTGACAGATACCTTTGCAAAGACTGTGACTGAACGCTTCGGATATGCAGCATTTGCTCCGTATTCCGGAGGTTGTGTCAATCTGGCGACCAATGAGATTCTAAGCCAAGGCGTGCGACAGCCGAAGAAGGCAGCTGAGAAACCGGGCCATATTCGAAGTGTTGCTGCTTTCCAGAGAGTTGTGGCGGCCGGCAAACGGTTAATGAGTGTTATTATGAAAAATGAAGGATTGGCAAATAAAGATCTGGCGAAATTTGAAGGACAGATACAGAATCTGGCAGACAAGTGGGATCGATAAAGGTTTGTCAAGGGTGAAAAGTTTTTTAAATTGTAGATAGAATCGTATAGAATAGAGCCATCTCGTGCATGCTCCTACTATGACAAATGTGTGGTAGGAGGGAATGTACAAGATGGCTCTTTGTAAAGTAGAAATCTGCGGTGTGGACACATCAAAGCTTCCATTGTTAAAGGAAGATGAAAAACGGGAATTGCTTATTCGGGTAAAGGAAGGGGATCAGGAGGCAAAAGAACGTTATATCAGAGGGAATCTTCGTCTCGTGCTCAGTGTGATCAAACGCTTCTCCGGTACGAACGAAAATCTGGATGATCTCTTTCAGATTGGATGCATTGGACTCATCAAAGCAATTCAGAATTTTAATCTGGATTTAGATGTGAAATTCTCAACTTATGCGGTGCCGATGATCGTTGGAGAAGTGAGGCGCTATCTTCGAGATAACAATTCCATTCGGGTGAGCCGCTCTTTGCGGGATACGGCATACAAAGCAATTTATGCGAAAGAAAATTTCATGAAACAGAATTTGCGGGAACCTACGGTGCAGGAAATTGCTTCCGAGATTGGGATTTCGAAAGAAGATATTGTCTTTGCACTGGATGCCATTCAGGCACCTATGAGCCTGTCAGAACCGGTATATAGTGATGGCGGCGATGCGCTTTATGTAATGGACCAAATATGGGATAAGAAGAATCGGGAAGAAAAATGGGTGGAAAATCTGGCTCTTCAGGATGCTATGGCCCGCCTGGATGAGCGGGAGCGATATATTATCAAATTGCGTTTTTTTGAAGGAAAGACCCAGACGGAGGTGGCGGAGCAGATTCAGATTTCCCAAGCGCAGGTGAGTCGCTTGGAAAAGCATGCATTAAAGATGATGCGCCAGTATTTGGCTTCGTGACAAAAAAAGTGGAGCCCACGCATGGAGCTCCACCGGCTGCGGGTATCGCAAGTTTCCGTAGCGCA
>CAYVDA010000023.1:0-25302 GCA_964450635.1 uncultured Faecalimonas sp.
ATTGATTTTTCTGCCAAAGCTGTTGCGAAATCATTTCTGTTCGTACTAACACAAGCTTCAATTGCATGGGTCAATACGTCCATACCGGTATCCGCTGTAATTGCCGGCGGAACGCTCATTACAAGGTCCGCATCCAAAATAGTCTCTTCCGGTGTCAACGCATCGGATACTAACGGATATTTTCTCTGTGCCTCACGGTCAGAGACAACGGCAAAGGATGTTACTTCTGAACCTGTACCACTGGTAGTCGGGATTGCAATCAATCCAACCTCTGCATAGTGATCAATCTTCAGAGCAAACTCACGGATGGATTTGGAGGAGTCGATTGCGGAACCGCCACCAACTGCTACAATTGCTTCCGGTTTGTATGCTAGTAATGCTTTCACACCTTCACTGATTTTCTCAATCGGAGGATCCGGCACAACATCTTTGAAAATATCATACTGAATACCACCTGCTTGAAGCGGTGTGGTAATCAAGTCGATCATCTTGCTCTGTACCACAAATGGGTCTGTGATGATCAATACTTTCTTGTATGGGATTTCTTTTAATCTGTCTAACGCATGATCCCCAAAGAAAATCTCTGTCTTAATCTTAAAACTATTCATGTCTTAACCTCTTTTACTCTTCCGGATAAACACACTCGATTCCAAATTCTTGGAATTTATCGAGCCATTCTTTCTCCGGCTTTTCATCTGTCACAATCATTGTCAAATCGCGAAGTGTTCCAATGGTTGCAAAGGATACTCTTCCAAATTTGGAATGATCCACTGCCAAAATACGCTCCTTTGCTACGTGTAGCATGGAATGTTTGTTGTTGGCATGCCGTTCATCACTTTCTGTGATGCCTGCATGCAGATCAAAACCTTTGGAAGAAATAATGGCCTTATCCACATTATAATTAGCGATTGCCCGGTCGGTCAGATAGCCCACCAGAGCAAAGGAGGAACTTAAGACCTCTCCGCCGGTGGAAATCACTTTACACCCCGGTGACTCTAAAAGTTCAACTCCGATCTCTAATGAATTGGTAATGACCGTAAGGTCTTTCTTCCCTTTAATTGCCTTTGCAATGGCAACTGCCGTAGAACTAGCGTCAAGTATTATATGCTCTCCGTCATTAATCCTACCGGCTATAATCTCCGCAATTTTTTGCTTACCAAGCACATTTCTGTTTTTTCGGACATTAAACGGTAAATCCAGATTTGAATTCTCATTCAAGACGGCTCCACCGTAGCTTTTGATTGCAAATCCATCATTCTCAAGCTTATCCAAATCACGCCTGATGGTCTCTTCCGAAACCTCGTAGAGCTCACTGAGTTCGCTTACTACAACCCGGCGTTCTGCCTGGAGCTTTTCCAGGATTGCGTTACGCCTTTCTATTGCAAGCATTCCCTCTTCCTCCTACCAAAGATTACAGAATTGCCTGACGGATCTGTTTGTCCGGATGTGCAATAACAGAAGAATCTAAGTACATACCGCCTTCTCCTACTGTCATTCTTGCACGCTCGATAGCAGCTTCTACTGCTGCCACTTCACCTGTAATGAACATGTATGATTTACCACACATACCTCTTGCCAGACGAAGTTCAATCAAATCAACAATTGCTGTTTTTGCAGCTTCATCAGCTGCTACGATCATAGAAGCTGCATCGTATGTCTCTAATACACCAAGTGCAGACACTTCTTCGATCTCTGTTGCTCCGTAGATAGCCGGGAAAATGGACTCGTGCGGGTTACCAAGCACGAAGCTGCTAATCAGGTGATTGCCGTGCTGTACTTTTGCTGTATTTACAGCTGCATCTACTGCACTTAAATCGCCAGTGATAATTACGATATATTTACCCGGGCATACTGTCTGAGCTTCAATTACGCTGACATCAGAAGTCTTAACCATTGCATCTGCTGCAACAACCCCTGATGAAACAGTCTTATATTCTACCATTCCGATTGCCTTACTCATCTTATGCACGTCCTTCCTTATTTCTCAATAATAACAAATTTATCGGTCACTTCTGTTACAGTACCGCTGATAGAAGCATGGATTGCTACGCTAAGGCCGTTACCCGGCTGTGCAATCATCTGTCCACGCTCTACCTTGTCGCCTACTTTCACAACAGGTGATGCCGGAGCTCCGATATGCTGGCTCAGCATAATGCGAACCTTCTTCATATCTACCACTTCATCATTCAGTGGTGCTTCTTTATTATATTTGGTCAAATCTAATCTTGCCATGAGACGTTCCATCGGTACTCTTCTGTACTCTCTCTCCGGTCCAACCGGTTTCGGAACGACACCCTGTGGCGGTCTGACACCATTTGCTCTAAGGCCTGCCTTGTATTCTGCCATCAGTGATCTTGGTGACAAGTTCTGCATACATGAATACATCTCGCAAAGACCGCAAGAAGAACAGAACATGGTATTGATAAATGTATCTGTATCCTGCACATCTTTACATGTTGCAGCGCGCATAAATTTGTGTGGCTCAATTGGATGTCCGAGTCTGTTTCTCGGGCATAAATCTGTACACATGGTACACTGACAACAAGATGCTGCCGCACGTTTTAAATCAATTGTGCTTTTGCGTTTCTTCTTCTGGATAATCAAATGGTCTTCCGGAAGAACTAAAACTGCATTGGTTGTCTTTGTAACCGGCTGTGCTCCGGAACCGATGTTACCCATCATTGGTCCACCAACAAAGTATACTGCATTCTTTGTGGTTACGCCTCCAGCCAGTGCTACTACTTCATCAATTGTACATCCAAGTGGTACTCTTACGGTTACCGGGTTTCCTACCTCAGCAACTACAGATACCAACTTATCAACAACCGGTGTATTCTGATTGATAGCACGATATACATTGTATACGGTCTCTACATTGAATACAGCGACTCCGCTTTCAATCGGAAGTCCGCCCGGTCTTACTACTTTACCAGTTACTTCATAGATTAACACGACTTCGTCACCGGCCGGGTATACTTCATCCAGAAGTCCCAGACGCACGCCTTCGTAATCTCCGATTACATCATTCAAAGCTGCGATTGCAGATTTGTATGCTTTCTTAATACCAATTACGATGTCTTTGCTACCCATTGTCTGACCCATCATGTGGAAGGTCTCAACAATTTCTCTGGCGTGCTTTTCCAATAACTGTCTATGTAATCTCAGTAGCGGTTCACATTCTGCACAGTTTAAGATGATTGTTTCAGCGTTCTCGTTTAATTTTGCATATGTGGGAAATCCCGCACCACCTGCACCAACGATTCCGTTTTGTTGCAATATGTTGCTTAATTCTTTCATTTCCATAAACTCTCACTACTCCAGTCTTGTTCCATCATCAATAATTCCAACAATTGCTGCGTCCACCGGTGCATCTTTCATATTGCATCCGATTCGTGCAGCACTTCCTTGAGCTACAAGAACGTATTCGCCAATTCCTGCGCCAATATTGTCAACCGCAATCACTTTCTGCTCTTTTGCTCTCATGCTGTCTATAATCTCCACGATCATAAACTTGTTACCTATTAACTTCTCATTTTTTCTCGTGGCAATCACGCTGCCAACTACTTTTCCTGCGAGCATATTTCCCTCCAGTTTATTTGCGATTCCATATTTGTCATTTCAAAATAGCTACTGTCTGACCTGTAGAGATCTTCGCTGCGTTCGCTTCATCTGTATCGATATGCATCTCTAACGTAAAGCTTTCGTCCACGCGGATCTGTACATGGTTAAATACAGTACCTCTTTCATTATCTGCCTTCACAGAAACCACCTGACCGTCGGTAACGCCGGCTGCTGCGGCATCCTTCGGAGACATATGAATATGTCTCTGCGCAATGATACAGCCTTCCTGCAGATAAATCACACCCTTCGGTCCTACAACGGCAATCGGTGCCGAGTCTTTAATATCCCCGGACGGTCTGATTGGTGCTTTCACACCCAACTTGATTGCATCGGTTGCAGAAATCTCAACCTGCGATTTACTTCTTACCGGTCCAAGCACACGCACATTCTCGATTGCGCGAAGCTTTAATCCCACGATGGTTACCGTCTCATTCGATGCGAACTGGCCACCCATCAGTTCTTTCTTCTTCGTCAATTGATATCCCTCTCCAAAGAGAGTCTCTACGTGTTCCTGTGTTAAATGAATATGTCTGGCAGATACACCTACCGGAACCAAGAATCCGTTTCCGGTATCTTTTCTCTCCTCGATTGCCTCCATTACCAGGCGCGCAATCAATTCCACATTGCTGTTGTCCATATTCGACCCCGCCTTTTTTCATTCTCTCAAAGAAGTTTTACAGGCGGCCGCTTGTTACAAGCCGCCTGTATATTCTCATTTGCTTCTTATCGGATTCTTATTTTAAAGTCGGAAGAATCTTTTCAACATCTGTGTGAGGTCTTGGAATTACGTGTGTTGCCACTAATTCGCCAAGTCTGGATGCGTTAGCTGCACCAGCTTCTACAGCTGATTTAACAGCTCCTACGTCTCCACGTACCATAACAGATACTAAACCAGAACCGATTTTCTCTGTTCCTACTAATACGACGTTAGCTGATTTTAACATTGCATCTGCAGCCTCAACTGCTGCTACTAAACCTCTTGTTTCTACCATTCCTAATGCCTGCTGTACCATTCTTATTTCCTCCTTTTGAGTTTGTGGTTGTTCAGTTTGTTTTTTTACTCTCTGCACCGTCTTTGTTGGTGCTTTTGCTGTTGCTTTTTTGGTTGTTGACTTTGCTGCAGGTTTTGCAGCCGTCTTTTTTTCTTCAGCCATGCTTCCTGCCTCCTACTTTAAGCGGCTAGCGCTTTTTGCTACAATCTTAACTATCTCTTCATGGGGATTGGCAATAACCGTCTTTGCAACCGGTTTCTTCATTGCATGCGCATCGGCTGCCTCTACAGCCTCCGTCACTGCCGAAACAGTTCCCTGTACGATAATTGTAACGAGTCGGCCACCTAGTTTTTTCTCCCAGGTTACGAACTCCACATCAGCTGTCTTGCACATAATGTCAAGCGCATCAATCGCTGCCGTTGTACTAGGAATTTCAATAAGTCCATATGATTGTCCCATGAAATTTCTCCTTTACCCTATGTAGTGATTAGATGGTTGGAAGAATCTTTTCTACGTCAGTATGTGGTCTTGGGATTACGTGTGTTGCTACTAATTCACCAAGTCTTGAAGCTGCATCTGCTCCAGATTCTACTGCTGCTTTAACAGCTCCTACGTCTCCACGTACCATAACTGTTACAAGACCAGAACCGATCTTCTCTGTTCCTACTAATGTAACCTCTGCTGATTTTGTCATTGCATCTGCTGCCTCGATTGCTGCTGTAAGTCCTCTTGTTTCTACCATTCCTAATGCCTGCTGTACCATTTTTAAATCCTCCTAAAATGAAATTATTTTTATTATTTTTTTATTACTACCTTGTTTTGTCCATACCGGAAAGTTTCAACATCTTCTCTGTGTCTTTTTCCGGTTTTGGAATAATATAAGTTGTGATTACACCGGATATTTCGTTGGCTTTTCGTACTGCCGCTTCCACTGCTGCGGTAACGTCTGTTACGCTTCCTCTGAACTTCACCGCTACGATCAGCGGTACCGGTAAGGAATCTGCCTTCGCCGGCTTATTCTTATCGAAATTCTCCAATGTAACGTTTGCTGCTTTACAACCGGCATCTGCCGCTGCAAAGGCTGCAACCAATCCATATAATTCTACAATGCCGACTGCTTCTCCCATATGACACCTCACTCAATGCTATTCATTTACGATAGCGATCTTCAGACCTTCCATCTTCAGGTTGGTGATGTGTGCCTCATTAATCTGAGACAATGGGAATTTGTGTGTAATCAGTTTCTCAAGCGGCAAGCCGATTCCTTTTGCTCTCTTTAAGAAATCAAATGTGGTTGCGTAATCGCGAAGGGTATATACCCAAGAACCAACGGTTGTGATCTCTTTTGAACAAATATCAAAGTGTGGATTGATGGTTGCGTCTCCACCATTGATAAAGAATCCAAGCTCACATAATCCTCCACCATTTCTGATGAATTTGTAGATGTTCGCATGTGCAACCGGTGAACCTGTACACTGGAATGCAAAGTCTGCAAGATGTCCGTCAAATGCATTCTCAACGGCGCCTGCCAATGCTTCGATTCCCTTGTGATCTTTGAAGTTGACAGATTTGGTTGCTCCCATCTCTTTTGCGAAGTCCAGTCTCTTCTGTTCTCCGTCTACTGCTACGATGTTCTCAATACCCATGGTACGAAGAACTGCGATACAGATAAGTCCGATCGGTCCACATCCCTGTACAACAACTCTGCTGTTGAATCTTAAGATTCCGGTTGTCTTCGCTCTCTCTACGGCATGTACCAATACTGCACATGGCTCGATGAGGATACGGGAATCCAAATCCAAATCACTTACGTTGAATACGGTAGAACCGCCACGGATCAAGATGTAATCTGCAAACCATCCGTTCAGATGTTTGTCATCATCCGGAAGTAATCCGTATACATCTGCGCCACCAACATTCTGTTTGTTTAAGTCAAACATGGTGATGTTCGGGTCATCTTTGAAAATCATACAGGTAACCACTTTGTCACCGACGTTAAGGTCTTTTCCTGCGCTGTCTTTCTTCACATTCTTACCCATTTTTACGATCTCGCCGGTTCCCTCGTGTCCGAGTACCAACGGAATCAAACCAAATGGATCTCTCTTAAATTCATGTGCATCTGTTCCACATACACCGCATCCTTCTACTTTAACAAGGATGTCGTCGTCTCCAACTTCCGGAATCGGATATTCCTGAATCTCGTAGTTCTCTAATGCTGTCAGCATAGCAACTCTTGAAGTCTTCGGAATACCTGCTCCAGCTGCCGGTGCTGCCGGCTTCGGTGCTGCAACTGTGTCAGTAGAAACTTTCTGATCCAGCATTCCTTCCAGAACCTGTTTCACGATGGCTTCTACATTAACTGTATTCATGTCCATCTTTTTTCCCTCCATTTAACGTATGCACAGGCTGTCCGCCATGACGCATCGTCTTCTTTTTGTAAATGTACTTGCACTGGTCAGGCCTTCCCCTGTACGGCTTGCAATGGTAAAGGTACAGAACCCTTCCCCGCCAAATCCAAGTGCGGCATATGAAGGTGCATTCTTAACCAGGATGGCGGTATCCAATGCTTTTGCATAAGTTGTAATATGATCCACATTCTTAGAATGGATATGAGCAGAATGACGATTGCCATGTTCCAGCCAAACAGCTTTCTCCACTGCATCCTCAAAATCTTTGGCTCTTACGATTCCAAGAATCGGCATCATTAACTCTTCCGCAATCAATGGATGCTCTTTTTCACCTTCAAAAATAATACATCTAATGTTATCCGGTACCGTAGTACCAATCATACCAAGCAAAGTCTTGGCATCCCGGCCGACGCATTTTCTATTCAGACCTTTTGGTGTCAGAACCGTGTTCACCAGCTTTTCCACTTCTTCCGGAGAAGCTACATAACAACCTTGCTCTTCTACCATATAGTGTACCAGTTCTGATACAATACCGTCAACTGCTACGACCTCTTTTTCTGCGATACAAGGCAGATTATTGTCAAATGTACAACCATTTACAATATCTTCTGCTGCTTTGCGGATATCCGCTGTATCATCTACCAGTGCCGGCGGGTTTCCTGCCCCTGCACCGATTCCCCTCTTTCCTGAAGAAAGAACGGCTGTCACAACGCCCGGACCACCTGTTGCAGCAATCAACGGAATGTCTTTGTGGCTCATCATAACCTTGCTGGTATCCAGTGTCGGTTTGATCACGGAACAAGCAATGTTGTCCGGGCCACCGGCTTCTACAGAAGCCTCATTGAGCATATTGATGGCAAATAAGGAAGTCTTAATGGCTGCCGGATGTGGATTAAATACAACTGTATTGCCTCCTGCCAGCATACCAATGGTGTTACAAATAATTGTCTCACTCGGGTTCGTTGTCGGTGTGATTGCACCAATTACTCCAAATGGTCCCATCTCAACCAGCGTCAAACCTCTGTCGCCAGACCATGCCGTGGTGGTAATATCCTCGGTTCCCGGAGTCTTCTCTGCAATCAACTGGTGTTTTAAAATCTTATGTGGAACGTTACCCATTCCGGTTTCTTCAACACCCATCCGTGCTAAAATCTCTGCGTTATCGCGAGTTTTCTGACGAATGTTGGAGATGATCTGTTCTCTTTGGTCCATGGACATCTTATGAACAATCTTCTGTGACTTCTTCGCCGCTTCGATTGCTTCATTCATGTCCTGGAATACCCCTTTGTATGCAACGGACGAATCACGAAGTTCCATCTTAGCCATCACTTCTTTGACTACATCCTGCAAAATCTGTTCATTTACAGACATGAAAGCATCTCCTTCCATATTTCTTTTCCATAGGCTCCCAGCATGGTGTCCTGCTCTGCAGTTCCACCGCTTACGCCGATTGCTCCAACGACCTTGCCGTCCGCTTCTAATGGTTCGCCTCAACACCCATCCGTGCTAAAATCTCTGCGTTATCGCGAGTTTTCTGACGAATGTTGGAGATGATCTGTTCTCTTTGGTCCATGGACATCTTATGAACAATCTTCTGTGACTTCTTCGCCGCTTCGATTGCTTCATTCATGTCCTGGAATACCCCTTTGTATGCAACGGACGAATCACGAAGTTCCATCTTAGCCATCACTTCTTTGACTACATCCTGCAAAATCTGTTCATTTACAGACATGAAAGCATCTCCTTCCATATTTCTTTTCCATAGGCTCCCAGCATGGTGTCCTGCTCTGCAGTTCCACCGCTTACGCCGATTGCTCCAACGACCTTGCCGTCCGCTTCTAATGGTTCGCCTCCACCGAAGATTACAATCTTACCTTCGTTGGTATGTTGGATTCCATAGAGTGGTGCTCCCGGCTGTGCCAGGGTTGCAAGTTCTGCGGTCGACATCTTCAGTGATGCGGAGGTGTATGTCTTATTGACTGCTATGTCATAACTTGCTATGTATGCGTCATCCATACAATGTACCGCTTTTAATCGCCCTGCTCCGTCTGATACGGCAATCACTGCATTTAAGCCTATCTCTTTTGCCTTCTCCTCTACTTTTTCAATGAGAGTCTTGGCAAGTTCTAAGGTCATCTTATGCTTTTTGCATTTACACACATGACCTTTCTCATGATGCTGATGCTGTGAATTCATTCCGCGGAGAACTTCTTCTACCGCTTTGGAAATCATCTGTTCATTCATAAGCTTACAGTCCTAACTGCTCCATTACTTTCTTAGTAATAGAAGAAACTAATTCTTTGTCTACGCCTGTGCTGCAAGAACCTGAGCAAGAACCACCACAGCTATGGCAGCTTTCTTTACCTGCTTTTGCGTTCGGACAAAGGTTAGCCGGATGTTTACCCGGAAGACCCATCTGTCTTCTGATCTCATATAATTTTGCAATCTGGTCTTTGTCGAATTCCTTCGGTCCGCCAAGTACTCTTGATTTGTATAATAACTCAGCATAGAATTCTACAGATTCCATTTTGTGATATGCATTCATAAGGTCTGGACCCCATGTAAGTGCACCGTGGCTCTCAAGAAGAACCTGATCAAAGTATGGTAAATATTCTTCTACTGCATCCGGAATCTCCATTGTAGATGGTGTACCATATTTTGCAATCGGAACACATCCAAGAGCGATTACTGCTTCCGGCATGATCGGCTGTGTAAGCGGGATACCAGCGATAGCGAAAGATGTTGCATAGCTTGGGTGAGCATGTACAACAGCGCCTACGTCCGGTCTCTTTTCGTATACACGCATGTGCATCTTAATCTCAGATGATGGTCTGAAGTTACCATTTGCCTGAAGTAAGTTACCTTTTGCGTCTACCTTACAAATATATTCCGGTGTCATAAATCCTTTACTTACACCTGTTGGTGTACATAAGAATTCATTGTCATTCAATTTTACAGAGAAGTTACCATCGTTTGCAGCAACCATGCCTCTGTCATATACGCGGCGTCCGATGTCGCACATCATTTTTTTGATTTCGAATTCGTTTTGCATTGCCATGCCAAATTCCTCCTTTAATGTTGTTTTTTGTTGTTTTTTGTATCTCTTATAACATATTAACACACAAACCCACATGCGTCAACATGATATAAACGTTGTTTCTATTGGTTTTCTCGTTCCCAAGGCATTACATCGCCTTCTTCTCGAAGATATTCCAATAATTCCGGAATTCCCTCGTAATTCTTGGAATTTACGAAGAAAATCTCTTTACAGCCCGCCAGTCGCAACCAGCGTTCTGCCCGTTTTGGGTCGGCACCCTCCATGTCCACTTTTGTCACAATCCCAATTACCGGTCGGTTCGCCATAGGAGTACAGCACGGCGGGAATAAGCAATAAGGCTCAATAGCCGATACCAGAAGTCCTACCACATCCGCCTCATAAGAATATAAGGCAAGTGCATGTCCAAGGCCTTTGGTCTGCGCATATTCTCCCGGCGTGTCGATGATCACATCGAAATTGTTGACATATTGTGTCTTATGATATTCAATCTTTTCACCTTTCAGTGCCTGTGTCAGAGTGGTCTTACCAGCTTCGCTGCGCCCCATAAGTGCAATCTTCTTCATAGCCTTAGGTCCTTGTGATCGGACACACTTTAAATTGCATCTTCTCTTCTACATATTCCAATATTGCCCGAAGCGCCGCTTCTGTCTCGGAAATGGTTCCGGTCACGATCAGTGTACCGCTGAACCGGTCTACAAATCCAAGTTCTACGCCTGCAGCCTTCACCGCAAGATCTGCTGCGATGACCGCTGTCTCTGCCGGACTAATTGTCAGAAGTCCGATGGCTGCCTTGGAATAATCAATCTCCGGGTTCAAGCCAAGTTTCACATATAGATCCGCATCCGGATTGGCAATCAGATGAGCTATGGTAATCTCTTTCCCAGGAACCAGCTCCTGTACGATACGAAGCTTCTGTTCTCCGGCTGTCTCATCTGCAATCAACTGTCTGATATCCATCGGTCTAACCTCCTATCTGGCAATCGAGTCCTGATACACGAATTGCCGCTTCTTGTAATGTCTTCATATACTCGTTGGTCGGCGGAAGCACATCTTTCATCAGATATTCTCTGCCAAGCCCCTCGTACTTATCCTGTCCCAATCGATGATATGGAAGCAGATGCATCTTCGTAACTCCCGGAAGGGAAGCTGCAAATCTTGCAATTCCTTCAATCTCATCGATCCGGTCATTAAATCCCGGAATAACAGGAACACGAATCACCAGATTCGTCTTGCCGGATGCAGCAATCTTCTTCGCATTCTCCAGCATCAATTCATTGGAGCGTCCGGTGAATTCTTTGTGTTTCGCCGGATTGGTGTGTTTGATATCCATCAAATAGGTATCAAGATAAGGAAGTAACATCTCTATGGTCTCGTATGAAGCGCAGCCCATACTCTCCATTGCGGTATTGATACCGCTTTCCTTGGAAGCTCGCAATAAATCTCTTGCAAATTCCGGCTGGCAGAGGCTCTCGCCGCCAGAAAGGGTTAATCCCCCACCGGATCGTCTGTAATAAGCTCTGTCCTTTTCCACCGTCTCCATCACTTCCCGAACTGTCACATCCTGGCCAATCACCTTCGGTTTGCCACGTTCCATCATAGTCTCAATCTCATAGCGTTGAGACTCCGGATTACAGCACCACCGACACCGGAGCACGCAACCTTTCAAAAATACGATCGTTCGAATTCCTCTTCCGTCGTGAATGGAAAATCGCTGAATGTCAAAGATTCGACCTTTTGTATTCAAGTAATCCTTCATTCCATCACCATCCCTGTTCTGTACGGTTGATAATGTCATCCTGCAAAGAACGTGACAAGGTTGTAAAGTGTGCACTGTAACCTGCTACACGAACTACCAGATGTTTGTACTTGTCCGGATTCTTCTGTGCATCCAATAATGTCTCACGACTTACCACATTGAACTGCATGTGACTTCCTTTTTGATCGAAGTAAGAACGAATCAATGCCACAAAGTTCTCAAGTCCTTCCCGTCCACTTAAAGCTGTCGGGTGGAACTTCTGGTTAAATAAAGTTCCGTTGGATGCAATATAATGATCCAGTCTGGATACAGAGTTCGCTGCCGCTGTCGGACCATGAACATCTTTTCCTGCGGAAGGGGATACCCCGTCTGCTACCGGTGTATGTGCCAGTCTTCCATCCGGCGTTGCACCTGTCTGTGCTCCAAGCGGAACATTGGCAGATACCGGATACAGTCCAGCCTGATACATACCACCACGTGGATTCTTGAAGGTCTCTAACGGTCTTGTGTATGTATAAGCAACATCTCTTGCAAATGCATCCACTTCCGGAATGTCATTACCAAACTTCGGAACTGCCTCAATCATCTCGAGAAGCTCCTCCCCTTTCTTCTTCACTTCCGGTGATTCAGAAATGGCCTTGATCTCATTGACAATTGCCGCAACCTGTGCTTCATTTACCGGTTGACCGGCAGCTTTCAAGCCTCCAATCACATCCACTACCATATCGGAAAGGCTGACTTCGTCAAGTCCCTTTCCATAGTTGAGAGCAAGAAGTTCTTTCCATTCTGTAATGCTGATCTTCTTCTCATCATATACTAATTTCTTCACTGCATACAAAGCATCTGCCATATTAGCAACACCAAATCCTTGCGGTCCGGTAAAGTTGTATACTGCTCCACCTTCCTGTACGCTCTTGCCACGTTTGATACAATCATCAACCATACAAGACAAGAACGGGAGCGGACATCTCTCTGCATGCGCCACATCGATGGCATTGTCAGCATTGACAAGCAGCCCGATGTTATATTTCATCTGTTCCTTATATGCGTTATAGAATTCCTCGAAGGTCTTCATCTCAGCTACATCGCCTGTGCGGATACTGATCTGTTCTCCCTTGTCCACGCCATTGGAAAATACCAATTCTAACGGACGACACATATTGAAGAATGCTGCATCATGCCATCCTTCTGTCTTACCTGCTTTCTGCGGTTCTACACAGC
The DNA here is from genome assembly GCA_964450635.1 of uncultured Faecalimonas sp. Classification (GTDB taxonomy): domain Bacteria; phylum Bacillota; class Clostridia; order Lachnospirales; family Lachnospiraceae; genus Faecalimonas. The sequence goes on from CAYVDA010000023.1 coordinate 13,057, forward strand.
CAATGATGTTATACTCTCTGGCATCCTGCAAAGTCAACCCTCTGCTGACCAAAGATGGGATGATCACCTCATCATTGTAATAAGCCGGAAGTCCTACTCCGGTTCTGGTAAGTTCTGCCGCCTTGATCATGAATTCATGTGGCGTTCCATTCCATACACGTACGGATAAAGACGGTGCCGGTAACTGGGTATGCATGGATGCTTCAATACACATAAATGACAAATCATTGGTCACATCCACACCTTCTGCATTCTGTCCACCTGCAATCAGATTCTGGAACAAGCTGTATCCGGCAAATCCTTCTGCGGAAGCCGCATCACGACATTTGTTCAGATCATTGAGTTTGACCCAGATGCAATCCATCAATTCCTGTGCATATTCCCGGGTAATCACTCCTGCATCCAGATCCTTCTTATAATAAGGATACATATACTGGTCGAAACGTCCCGGTGAAATCGAATGTCCACTGGATTCTACCTGCAACAATTGCTGTACAAACCAGAACGACTGGCATGCTTCGTAGAAGCTGGTAGCTCCTTTCGCCGGAACATGCTCACAGTTCGCAGCAATCTGTAACAACTCTGCTCTTCTCTGTGGGTCTGTGCAAGCAGCTGCTTCTTCTCTTGCCAACTTCGCATAACGATTCGCATATCCGATCACTGCCTTACAGCTAATGATTACGGCTTGTAAGAAGCGAGAACGGGTTGCATAATCGCCGTCGCCTACGTTGCACTTCTGAAGCTCTGCTTCTGCCTCTGCAATGATACCTTCATAACCAATTGCCAATACTTTCTCATACTGTACCGTCACATGTCCTACACCATTATAGAAATAGTTACCCGGTGTGAAGATGTTATGTTCCATGGCACGAAGGGTCTCCGGCTCCATGTAAGCCGTTGCAAGCTCACTGGTGGTCTTACCCTTCCAATAGGTATGTACCTTACGGAGGTCTTCCTTGGTCTGCTCGGAAATATAGAACGGATCCGCACTTCTGGTTGCCAATGTATCAAACTCAGGCTCTAACCATGCAAAAGAAAATTCCGGATAAGTCTGGCAGCCACGCGGTGCAATGGTCGTACTACCCACGATCAACTCTTCGTCACGAATGATAATCGGAAGGTTCTCTAAGATGTGGGCAAATGCTTTTGCACGACGCATGATAATCGGCTCATTCTCTGTCATCTGATAAGATTCTGTCAAAAGAATGGCTCTGGCTGACTCGATCTCCGGCATCTTGGCATACAGATGGTCAATCAACCTGTCAATTCTGGCGCTCTTCGGAATACTTTCACTGTTATAAGTATAAAGTCCCATCGCATTTTCTCCTTTCTGTCATACTTTGCAAATATTATACTATATAATCACAACAAATTCAACACCCTGTCCACAATTTTTTTGTGGGTTTTCTTCTGGTTTTCTGTGGTTTTTGTTGTTTTCCCTGTGGTTTTTATTTGTTTTCCCTGTTGACAACCACGGCAAAACATTGCATAATACTAGGTAGAAAAAGAAACGAGGAACGAAAGATGTTTGAATTTGACCCACACGTTCATTCTATTGCCAGCGGACACGGCAATTCTGCTACTGTAACAGACCTTGCTAAGCAGGCGAAAGAACGGAATTTAAAAATGATCGGCATTACAGACCACGGCCCTGCTACCATGCATTCTGCCAAGGAAGCCTACTTCCGAAACCTGGCATATGCCATGAAGAAGCGTTGTGGAATCGAGATTTTATACGGCGTAGAATTGAATATTTTAGATTACGAAGGACATGTTGACTTGGAGGATGAGATTCTCGAGCAACTGGATTATGCCATCATCAGCATGCACCAGCCGAATATCAAATCCGGCACTTTAGAAGAGAATACTTTCGCATACATTCATGCGATGCAGCATCCGAGAGTCAAGATCATCGGCCATGCAGATGATGTGAAATATCCGGTAGATTTCGAAGCCTTGGCTATTGCTGCCAAACATTATGATGTGGTTTTTGAGATTAACAACAGTTCTCTCTCTCCGGATGGCTATCGCGGAAACACCCATGAGAATGCCCGAAGTATTCTGGCCGTCTGCAAGAAACATAATTTGCCTGTAGTACTCTCTAGTGACAGCCATGGGCAGGAACATGTAGGCGATTTCACCTATGCCAAAGCGCTTCTTGACGAGATGGATTTCCCTGCGGAATTGGTATTGAACCATTCCTGCAAAGCGTTTAAAAGTTTGATTGAAAAATAAAGAATACCCAAGCTCTTTTCCACTAAGGAATGAGAGTTTGGGTATTTTGTTTTAAAAAAAACAATCTCCTATAATCGATAATAGGCTTTTAAAAATTCTACCAGGTTTTCATAATCTCGAACGCCCATGGTCTCTCTGGCAGAATGCATAGCAAGAAGGGGAACCCCAATATCCACCGTGCGGATTGGTAGCATTGCAGATGCCAACGCTCCCAACGTACCTCCGCCTGCATTGTCCGAATGTTTGACAAATTTCTGATAAGCAATGCTTTCCTGCTCACAGATCTGCTGCACAATCCCAATGGCTTCGCTGTCCGTCGCATAACTCTGCCCAGCCGCTTCTTTGATCGCAAAACCTTGATTCAACACATGATGGTTGGTCGGGTCATATTTCCCTCTGTAATTTGGATGAAAGGCATGACTTACATCCACCGACATCAGAAGACTCTCCCCCATAGCCTCTACCATCGCCAAATGGCTATATCCAAAGGAACCATAGATTTTCTCTAAAATGGCTGCAAGTAACGTAGATGACGCTCCTTGTTTGGAGCAGCTTCCGATTTCCTCGTGGTCAAATACAACCATCATATTTAACCCGTGGCTTCTCTCTCCTTCTAAAAGACCTTCTAAAATCGCCTGGGTAGAAGTTAAGTTATCCAGTCTTGGCGCAGATAGGAATTCTTCCTGTAACCCCACATAGGCTGGCTTGTCCGTATTATAAATGGTCAATTCATAGTCCAGAATCTCTTCCGGTTCTACCTGAAGTTCTTTTGCAAGATAGCGAAGAAAGGTCTCTTTTTCCACTCCCTCCATGGTAGTGCCACAGATTGGAAGCATATCTTTTTGCTTCTTTACTTCCACCCCTTTGTTCACATCCCGATTAAAATGAATCGCCAGGTTCGGAATGGTAAAAATTGGTTTTTTCATATCCAGATAGCGCACCTGCGGGTGAAACACATCTTGGGATTTGAGTACCACGCGACCGGCCACAGAAAGTGGTCTGTCAAACCAGCTGGTTAAAATCGCCCCACCATATCCTTCTGTATTAACTTGCAAATAGCCGCCGACTTCCATCTCCGGATTTGGTTTGATGCGAAATCCCGGAAAATCTCCGTGGGATGCCGCAATGCGATAGCCATCTTCCGGCTGAAATTCTGCCCCGACGGTAAATGCAAATAGAGTGGAACCATGATGCACCAGCATATACTTTCCACTCTTTTGTAACTTCCACTCTTTTTGCAGAGAAAGTTCCTCAAATCCTTGTTCCTCTAACTGACTCTTCACTGCAAGGATCGTATGAAACTGGGAGGTTCCTTCCTCTAATAATTGTATTAATTTCTTTGTATGTTCCATAGGTATTGTGATCTCCTTTTTCTTTGGTCTTTATGATACCTTTTCCCAAAGAAAAAGTCAACGCCGGCTTGGAATCTTATTGCGGAAATCTCACCGTCACTTTCGTTCCTTCTCCCGGAACACTTTCCATGTGAATGGTTCCGCCATGGCATGCCACGGCATGCTTTACAATAGAAAGGCCAAGGCCGGTGCCGCCGGATTGTTTGGAATGGCTCTTATCCACCCGATAGAACCGTTCAAATACTTTGTCCTGTTCTGCCGGTGCAATACCGATTCCGGTGTCACTTACAGCCAGAAAAATGCCATCGTTCTGCTCCTGAATGTCCACCTGCAAGCTTCCGCCTACCTGATTGTATTTGATCCCATTGTCGCAGAGATTATAGAGAATCTCATAGAGCAGGCGGGATACGCCTTGCATCATCCCTTCCTGTCCTGTTACCGTAAAGGCAATCTGTTTTTCTTTTGCAGCATCCTGCAAGGTCTCTTCTACTTCCAATGCAAGCTGTCGCAAGGAAACTGCCTCCGTTGGCTGTTCGCCCCCTTCATCCAATTGAGACAGGCGAATAATATCATCGATCAAAGTCAATAATCTGCTTGCTTCCCTCCGAATATGTCCGATAAATCGTGTCTCATCTTCCGGTTTGACAATACCATTTTCCATCAATTCTGCAGAACCGATAATGGATTGTAGCGGAGTCTTTAATTCATGAGAGACATTTGCCGTAAATTCTCGTCTTGCCTTCTCTGCCTGCATCTGTTCTGTCACATCATAGCCAAAGAGTACCAGACCGCAGATTCGATTCCCGGATTCGATGCGGGTAATCTCGAATTGATATTGTCGTCCTTCCCGCTCTTCTCTCCAGGATGCAAAACCATTTTCTTTTGCCTCTTCCATAGCCTGTAGCATACTGGTCTTGTGTTCCACCAAAAGGAAGTCTTCTCCCTTTAAATTTCCTACACAAAACAGATGTCTGGCTGCCGGATTCATACTGACGATTCGGTCTTTTGTATCCAGAAGCACCAAGGCTTCCCGTACATTTTCCGTTATCTGGTTGAATTCATCCTGTTTGCGTTCTAAGGTTCGAACCTGCCCCTGAATCTCTAATTGCTGGGCATAAAGCCGCCGAAGCAGTGGTGTTAATTCTTCGTAAGCATCATTATCCATAGGTGCATCTAGATCCAGCGTATTCAATGGTTCCACCACTTTTTTTGCCATCCGGTTGGCTAACCACAATGACAAAAAAAGGACCAAACAAAGCAAAAAGAAAATCGGTTGCAACATGCCAAGTACCAAGGTTACTGCTGTTGCACGGCTTTCGGAAATCCGAAGGACACTGCCATCTTCTAAGCGTACTGCTTCATACAAATATTGTTCTGTCAAGGTGTTGGAATAACGGCTACTGGTTCCCGTACCATTTTTCAAAGCTTCCTGCACCTCTTCCCGGTCACCATGATTTTCCATCTTTTCTGCTTTTACCTGACTGTCATAGAGAACTTTCCCCGAAGGAGCAATCAAGGTCAGTCGATCATGTTGCTCTTGTAACTCCTCCAGATAAGTCACTCCCAGCTCATTTACCCCTTGGGCTGCAAGTCGCAGCTCATCCTTTAACTGGTTCTGCTGCAAATTTCCAAAATAAGGATATAATACACCTAAAACCATGACAATACAAGCCAGTAAGGCTGTTCCTGCCACAGTCAAAATTGCTTTTAATATTTTATTTCTCATAACCGCCCTCCAGTCGGTATCCTACATTGCGGACCGTCTCAATCCGCTTGCCATAAATGCCAAGTTTCTGCCGTAAGGTTCGAATGTGGGAATCCAAGGTTCGGGAATCTCCCATATAATCCAATTTCCAAACCTGTGAAAATAGTTGTTCCCTTGTATAGACCATGCCCGGATGGGATAAGAATAATTCCAGAAGTGCAAATTCCTTATAGGTCAGGGAGATTCGCTCCCCATCCGCCGCAACGGTATGTTCATCCGGATTCAACACCAACCCTTCTAGTCTCAGTCTCTTACCTTTTTGCGCCGGTTGGCTCCGCCGAAGAACTGCTTTCACCCGGGATACCATCTCCATCATGCTAAATGGTTTGACCATATAATCATCTGCGCCAAGATCCAGTCCTTTGATGCGGTCATATTCTTCCCCTTTGGCTGTTGCTAAGATGACAGGAATGTGTTGATAACGGGCAGATTCTTTGATTTTCTTTAGTAAACTTATTCCATCCATCCCCGGGAGCATAAGATCCAGAAGGATGAGCTCCGGTTCTTCTTCTTCCTCTAAGGCTTTCCAAAAAGATGTGCCATCTTCAAATCCCCGGGTTGTAAATCCCGCAGATTGCAAGGCATATTGTTCAATATCCCGAATGCTTCCATCATCTTCTACACACCATATCATGTCTATTCCTCCTCGTGGTTTCCTGTCACGGAGTAAATAACCCATTCTGCAATATTAGTTGCATGGTCACCGATGCGTTCAAAATATTTGGCAATCATCAGCAAATCCAGAGCCACTTCTCCATCCTGTACATTTTTCTGTATTAAATCAATTATATCACATTTGACCTTAGAAAAACAGTCATCCACTTTGTCATCCCAGGAAAGAACTTCTTTGGCAAGCGCAATATCTTTTTTCACAAAAGCATCCACGCTGGCTGTAACCATTTTCTGGGTCTCTGCTGCCATTTGCTCAATAAATCCGCCTTCCTTCATAGTGCGTCCATTTAAAAGCATAACAATCTCTGCAATATCTTCTGCCTGATCTCCGATTCGTTCCATGTCGGTAATCATTTTTAGGCAAGCGGAAATCAATCGCAGATCCTTCGCCACCGGCTGCTGATGTAACAGAAGCTTCATACAGCGAGTTTCGATATCGCTCTCCATCTGGTCAATGGCATTGCTTTCCTTTCGAATCCGTTCTGCCAATTTTACATTGCCTTCTTTGAGGGCTCTTGCCGTCCTGGCAATCGCCTCTTCACACAACGCGCCCATGGCAATAATTTCTCTGTTGAGTTCAAATAATTGTTCATCAAATCGATTTCTCATCTGTCTCACCCCTATCCAAATCTACCTGTAATATAATCTTCCGTCCGTTTTTCTCTCGGGTTGGAGAATAAATCGTCCGTTTTCCCAAATTCTACCAATTCTCCCAGCAAGAAGAATGCGGTATAGTCTGATACCCGGACTGCCTGCTGCATGTTGTGCGTTACCATAACGATGGTATATTTTTCTTTCAATTCCATAACCAGTTCCTCAATGCGGGAAGTGGAAATCGGATCCAATGCCGAAGTTGGCTCATCCATGAGAAGAATCTTCGGTTCTACCGCCAAAGCTCTGGCAATACACAGACGCTGTTGCTGTCCGCCGGACATGCCTAGCGCATTTTTCTTCAAACGATCTTTGACTTCGTCCCAGATTGCAGCATCCCGCAAAGCTTTTTCTACAATCTCATCTAACTTTGCTTTGTTTGTGATTCCATGGGTTCTCGGTCCATAGGCTACGTTATCATAGATACTCATAGGAAATGGATTTGGCTTCTGAAAGACCATTCCAATCTCTTTTCGCAACTGGTTTACATCTACCTCTTTTCCAAAAATATCCTGTCCCTCATACCGAATATCTCCGCTTATCTTCACATCCGGAATCAGGTCGTTCATCCGGTTTAAGGTCTTTAAAAAGGTGGATTTCCCACATCCGGACGGACCAATAAACGCCGTAATGCTATTCGGCGGAATTTCAATCTGTACATCTTTTAGTGCCTGGTGTTCTCCATACCAGAGGCACATATCTTTTACGGAAATGATTGATTTCATATACGACTCCTTTTCTTAAAATAATTTTGTACGGCTGAAGCCAACCCATTAATTGCAAGGGTCAGCAGCATCAATATAGCAGCAATGGCAAATGCCACACCAAACTCGCCTTGTTCTTTGGCATAGACATAGAGTGCCACCGTCAAGGTTGCACCCGGTGCCTGCAGGCCATCGATGATCCCATTTACCCCATGGGCAAATCCGGCTGTAAATAGCAGAGCTGCAGATTCTCCTAGGATTCGTCCCACGCATAAGATACATCCGGTAATGACACCATCCACGCATCCCGGCAGAACAACGGTACGAATCACCCGCCATTTTCCGGCTCCCAAGGCAAAAGCTCCTTCCCGATATGCCATCGGAACGGTCTTGAGACTCTCCTGGGTGTTGCGCATAATCGTTGGCAGGTTCATAATCACCAAAGTCAGAGCTCCGGCCATCAGGCAGGTTCCCATCTGGTTGGAGAAGAGTAACATTCCCACCAAGCCATAGATGATGGAAGGAATTCCCGATAAGGTCTCGGACGCATACTCAATCATGCCGACAATTTTCTGATTGCTGGCATACTCCGTCAGATAAATAGCTGCCCCTACCCCAAGTGGCAGGACAATGACAATAGTTGCCAGAACCAGATATAAGGTATTTAAAATATCCGGAAGAATTCCGATCTCTCCTGTCAGGTAACTTGGTTTTGTAGATAGCAGTTTCCAGGAAATATGGGGAATTCCTTTTATCCATACATAGAGTAGCAAAAACAGAACGAAAGCTCCTGTCAGGCAGACAGAAATCCCCATGATTCCACGCATACATCTTTCATATCTGCGTCTTTTTCTTTTGATTTTCTCTTGTCCCATAATTTACTCCTTCTCTTTCTTTAAAAAGAAATTCAGTGTTGCATTCAGCAACATAATAAAGAGGAATAGCACCAGTGCAATGGAAAATAATGCTTGCCGTTGCAGACCACTGGCATATGCCATTTCACTGGATACAGCTGTGGTCAAAAATCGTACACTCTGGAAAATAGAATTTGGCATGTTTGGCGCATTTCCTGCAACCATCATAACCGCCATCGCTTCTCCAATGGAACGTCCTACACCCAAAATAACCGCTGCTGTAATTCCACTTTTTGCCGCCGGAAGAGAAACTTTAAAATAGGTCTCGATCGGCGATGCTCCCAAAGCCAGTGAAGCATCCTCATACTCTTTTGGTACTGCATCCAATGCGGTCACTGACATTTTAATGATGGACGGAAGAATCATAATTGCCAGCACAATGATTGCTGCAAGTAATCCTGCTCCGTCTGGTACATGAAAGATTTTCCGAATGCCCGGAACCAATACCAGCATGCCCACCAAACCATAGACAACAGACGGAATTCCCGCCAGCAGGCTGACCGCTGACTGCAGAATGTTTTTCACCCGCTCTGATGCCAGCTTGGATACATACATAGCTGTAAACAAGCCAACAGGAACGCCAAGTAGCATTGCTCCTGCCGTTCCGTATATGCTGGTTAAAACAAATGGTAGAATTCCGTATTTCGGAGTGTCTGCAGTGGATGCCCACTCTGTTCCAAATAGAAAATCAATCAATCCTATTTCCCGGATGGCCGGGATTCCGGACACCACCAGGTAGATGGTGATGAGCAGAACCGACGCTACCGTTACAAGTCCTAACAGGAGAAAGATTCCATGAATGACATGTTCTACAAATTGTTTTTTCTTCATCTTACAACCCTCATGAAGCAGATACAACGCCTGCTTCGGATATAATCTCTACTGCGTCTTTGGATGTGATGTAGTCGAAGAATTTCTGTGCTGCTTCACTTAATTTCGTATCTTTCTTCGTTACCAAAACAAATGGACGCTGTACTACGTAGCTACCGTCTTTGATGGTGTCATCGCTTACTTCCACACCATTTACCAAAAGGGCTTTTACGGAATCTTTGACAGATGCTGCAGATGCATATCCGATGGCATCTACGTTCTGCGAAACCGTTGTAATCACATCTCCAGTGGATGTCAGTTCCTGACGATACTGGCAGGTATCTTCCGTTCCGGTAATGCTTTCGAATCCGTCTCTGGTTCCGCTTCCTGCTTCACGGCCAATCAGTACCACTTCTGCATCATTTCCACCCACTTCAGACCAATTGGTGATCTCGCCGGTATAGATTTTTGCAATCTGTTCAATGGTAAGGTCTGCAACCGGGTTCTTCGGATTTACGACAATTGCAATTCCGTCATAAGCAAGGATGGTCTCTTCTAATCCTTCTGCTTTCTCTTCGTCTTTCAGAGAACGGGAAGCTAAACCGATGTCGCAACGTCCTTCCTGTACTGCTTTGATTCCGCTTGTGGATCCTGTCGGATTGTAGGTGAAACTGATTCCTGTATCATTCTGGAATGCTTCGCCCAGAGCTCCGATTACTTTTTCCATAGAGGTGGAACCATCTGTTGACACAGAACCTGTTTCTTTGTTTCCGCATCCTGTTACGGTGCAAATTCCTAATAAGGCTGCCATCATTACTACTGCTATTTTTTTCATTTTTCTTTTCTCCTCTTTTCTAACAATCTTTTTCTTCGTTACAAGATTGATTATAGAAAAGCAATGTGAAATGAAAAATACAAGGTTTGTGAAATCTATGTGAAATTGTGATTTTTTGAAACTAGGAACCTGTGGCTTGTATTGGGAAACAAAAATACCACACAGCATCCTGTCTACTGCGTGGTATTTAGTAATCGTAATCTCTTTTACAAGAAGATTTTGTATTTGTCATTCCAGTTGTGCTTTCATTTAAGCGATCAGCACCTCATGCATTTTTTGTCTATAAACAAGCACTCTTCTTAGCTGTGAATTCTCACTTGTTCTATCTAATTCCAGCAACATTCCTTTCTTATTCCCACATAAGATATCATCAATCGCAACTTGAAGTAATTGACTTAATGCATACAAATTATCAATCGTAGGCATATTAATCCCATTGCACCAGTTGTATACACTTTGTATGCTACCGAGTTCTAAGTATTCTTGAATTTCTTTCGATGTAATCCCTCTCTGCTTCATAATCCTTCGGATATTGTCCCCTGTCTCTTTCATATTAATTTTCGGAAACATCTATTGCACCCCTCTTCATCCGTCTGTTCTTCTACAAATCATTATAACTCTGCCTATGCCAAAACAACAAATAAACTTTCTATAAACTACAATAGTTTAAGATAAGCAAAAACAAAATACCACTCAGCATCAACATTCTACCGAACAGCATCTGCTAACCCCCTTATCTTTTCATATCCTATTTCTATTGTATATACTTCTCCATATCTTTTCCACTCGCATTCCGGTTATTACCAGTGTGCTGTCATTTTGACTTCCGTATCTTCTTGGCTTAGTTTATACGTATCCATAAGTCCCGGTGCAACTTCTTCTTTGTTCTCGCTTTTGGCACCTAGAATGGTGGTCTTGGCCCGTCTTTAAAGGCAAGCCCAAGCATCACACTCTACCATTACTTTTCCTCTAACTTCGCTATCAATTTCACAACGCGTTCTACAGATTCTTCCACCTCGTCTGCAATCTGCTCAATGGACTTCCCTTTGGCAAGCTTTTTCTCAATCTGCGCAAGTAAATTTTGTTCAACACCTTCACTCCGTCCAAGCTCGATACCTTCCTTGCGGGCTTTTTCACTTTCCGCAATTATTTCATCCCGAAGATATTCCTGTAATGTCATATACCTTTTCCCCATTTCCCGGCTCCGCTTGATTTCCCGGATAGTCTTCTGCAAACGAGTCACATACGGATCATCGAATGCCCTCTCACTTTCCTCCTGCGGTAATGCCACATATTCTAAAAATTTCACTAACGCTTCCGGTACTTCTTCTTTGTTCTCGCCTTTGGTACTTAGAATGGTGGTCTTGGCCCCATCTTTAAAGACAAGCCCAGGCACTTCCTGCACCATCCTTTGAACAGTATAGCGATATTTCTTTTCGCCGAAGGGATCATAGTCGCAGACAAAGATGACATGAACATCCGGCATTTCATCATAAAATTTACCTCTACCTAAGAGATCCATATCCATCTCAGAGTGATAATATCGACATCGTTTCTCCAAAACTCTTTCCCTTGCCACTTGCATCTCCACGTCATACCGCACATTATCCTCACCCTTTGCATATACGTCCAAGCGAACTCCTTTGTATTCCGGGTGGTAAATGAAACATTTTTCTTTGCTTACTTCAATTCGCCCAACCTCAATCCCCAAGGCTAGTTCTATGCATTGTTTACAGCTTTCCGGATCCTCCGTCATGACAGCCGAAAACAAAAAAGTATCTTTTATCGTTAGCTTTTCTAATGGTCTATTATCCATCTTTTATTCTCCTAATCATATCATGTTTTGCTAATCTTTTGTAGTATCTTTTTTAATGTTTTCCGCGCGCCCAGCTCAAAAATCCTGCAAAAGTTCATACTTCTATTTTACAGGAGGATTTTGTATTTGTCATTCCAGTTGTGCTTTCATTTTTCCGGCGCACAAATCGTGCAAGCACGATGTCATTGCTGGGCTTTTGCAACAAGGAGGTACAGCCCTAACGGACTGCACCTCCTTGTTTGATTCTTATTTTGTTGTTCGATTCTAGTAAACCACAAGTACTGCTTCACCAGCTCCGAGGGTTTTAGAAACAGATACACCTGTTTCCGTCATTGTCTCGCCGTTCATGATGTAGGTTGCGGTTGTTGCACCGTCAGTAAAGTTTACTGTAATCATATTCGAACTTTCCGGATTAAAGTTTACAATATACAAAGCATGTTTGCCTTTGTATTTACCACCTGTAATCTCAAAGCAACCGGTAAGGGCACCATA
>CAYVDA010000024.1:0-24890 GCA_964450635.1 uncultured Faecalimonas sp.
GACTAAAATCCACTTAGTCTCTATCAAAGTGGAAATAAACTTTTCACTTCACAGGCTAAATTTAATACATTTTCTGCTTTTTGGCTATTCATTTTTTTTGACTTTCATGGTATAATCTATAAAGTGTATTCTGGATTAGGAGAACCTATTCTTTTAATTGCAATGAAGTATGCGCGAGACAGATGTTGAGGAAGGAATATAGAAATGGATTTTACAAAAGAGTTGGAGGCAGCAAAGAAGATTGCAGTTGTTGCCGGTGAAGCAATTATGGAAATCTATGAGACTGGTGATTTTGGTGTTGAGATGAAGAGTGACCAGTCGCCCCTTACGAAAGCAGACAAAGAATCAAACAGACGAATCGTATCCCATTTGAGGGAGGTATTTCCGGAATATGGGATTTTATCTGAAGAAGAAAAAGATGATCAAGGCCGATTGGAAAAGGAGTTTTGCTTTGTCATTGATCCGTTGGATGGAACCAAGGAATTTGTGAAGCGGAATGGGCAATTCACAGTAAATATTGCCCTGTCCTATCGGAATGAATCCGTTATGGGTGTGATCTACGTGCCGGTTACCGGAGAGCTCTATTATGCTGCAAGAGGTTATGGAAGTTTCCTGGAAAAAGATCATGTAGTAACCAGATTGCAAGTGGCTAAGGAGGATAAGCCTCTTTCTGAACTTCGGGTGGTTATGAGCGGTTCCCATGGATGTGAAGCGATGGAACAGTTGATTGAACAGTATGGATGGCATCATTTGCTTCGAATTGGAAGCTCTTTGAAGGGTTGTCTGGTTGCAAAAGGAGAAGCAGATGTATATTATCGCCACAATCCTACTATGGAGTGGGATACGGCAGCTATGCAGTGTATTGTAGAAGAAGCCGGTGGAATCTTCCGACAGATGGATGGAACACCGATGACATATAATCGTATAAATTCTTTGAACGACAAGGGATTTTATATTGTGAATGACGAGAAGAATATTCTTGTCTAGAGGAAGTTTGACAATGAAGAAGACATGGAGTTGGTTGGTTTCCTTCTTGAAGATTGGAAGCATTGGATTTGGCGGAGGGACTTCGTTGATTCCGGTGTTGGAAGAAGAGATGGTAAACAACCGCAAGTTGATAACAAAGGAAGAATTTGACAATTCTGTGTTGGTAGCAAGTATTACACCGGGCGCTTTGCCTGTGGAAGTTTCCGGCGGCATAGGTAAGACCATTGCCGGCATACGAGGAATGCTTCTCGCTGCTATCTGTATGGCATTACCGGGGGTGTTGATGACCATCGCCCTTTTGGTTGGAATGGATTATATGCCATCGGATGTAATCAAACAGATTGAGTTGATTTCCATTGGAATTACAGCATTTATCTTTTCCATGCTGACAAAGTACATAACCGGTACTTTCGCATGGGCAAAAAGTAAGAATAGAAGCAAATTGGCTGCTGTGATCGTAATAGGTGTATTCCTGTTAAATGGCGGCAAGTCGATATCGAAGATCGTCAATTATTTCGGCGGCAAGATGAAGGTGGCATGGAATGTGTCTACTGTATGGATTTTGCTCCTTGCTATTGCCGGTTTGGCTGCTTTTTGTTATCTTCGGAACAAGCGAGAAGGTAGAAAGCAGAGCCAAGTGCCGATGGCACCTCAGGGCAGACGATTGATAGGTGGTTTCCTCAAGGAGGAACTGATATGGTTTCTCTTTTTGGTTATATGTAGTATCCCGGCACTTCTATTGGTGCCACGTGTATTGGATTTTATGCTGAGCGGGTTATTCTCCTCCTTTATCTCTTTTGGGGGTGGAGATGCTTACCTGACGGTAGCAGATGGACTTTTTATCGGGAATAATCTGATTTCGGAAAGTGAGTTTTACGGAAGACTGGTAACGGTTGTAAATGTATTGCCAGGGTCTATTTTGTGCAAGACTCTGTCCGGTGTGGGATATTATATGGGATACGATGCCGGCGGTGTGGTCTATGGGATTTTGACAGCACTTGTAGGATTCGCCTGCAGTGTGGTTGGATCTTTAGCAGTGATATCATTGGTGCAATGGTTCTTTGATACTTTTGAAAAGATTACCATTTTCCAGATGCTAAAATCCTGGATCAAGGCCATTATTTCCGGTTTGCTTGGTAGTGTGATTTTGTCATTGCTCTACCAATGTTTGAAGATTGCAAAAGCCTATGGATGCAATGGGATTCTTATGGTAGCATTCGTGGCAGTGCTATATGGACTGAATCTGTTCTTGGAGAAAAAGTGCGGAGTTAGTACCTGGGTATGTGTATTGGTTTCCGGCCTGCTATCTTGCGGAGTTGGAAATATCATTATGTAAAATAAGATACAAGGAGAAAAGAAGATGAATCATTTATCTCATTTGGATGCTTTGGAAGCAGAAGCGATTTATATTATGCGAGAAGTAGCTGCAGAGTGTGAGAATCCGGTTATGTTATATTCTATCGGAAAAGACTCTTCGGTTATGTTACATCTGGCATTGAAGGCATTTTATCCGGAGAAGCCACCATTTCCATTCTTACATGTAAATACGACATGGAAGTTTAAAGAAATGATTGAGTTCCGTGATAAGGTAGCAGAAAAATATGGTATTACCATGTTAGAACATGTCAACGAGGAAGGCGTGGAGCAGGGAATTAATCCATTTGACCATGGTTCTGCCTATACGGATATTATGAAGACAAAGGCATTAAAACAAGCCTTAGATAAATACGGATTCGATGCGGCTTTCGGTGGCGGAAGACGTGACGAGGAGAAGTCAAGAGCCAAAGAGCGTATCTTCTCTTTCCGTAACCCGGACCATGCTTGGGATCCTAAGAATCAGAGACCGGAGATGTGGAAATTGTTTAATACAGATATTAACAAAGGGGAGAGCATTCGTGTATTCCCAATCTCCAACTGGACGGAGAAGGATATCTGGCAATATATTAAACGGGAGAAGATTGATATTGTTCCGCTGTATTATGCGGCAGAGCGTCCGGTAGTAGAGCGCGATGGCAATATTATTATGGTAGATGATGACCGTATGAAATTGCGGGAAGGCGAGAAGGTGGAGATGAAGAAAGTTCGTTTCCGTACCTTAGGATGTTATCCATTGACCGGTGGCGTGGAAAGTGATGCCACAACCTTGGATGAGATTATTGATGAGACATTAAGTGCGGTATCTTCCGAGCGAACCAGTCGCGTTATTGACAGCGACGGCGGAACAGCCAGCATGGAAAAAAGAAAGAGGGAGGGTTATTTCTAATGAACGGACTCCTTAAATTTATCACTTGTGGAAGTGTAGACGATGGAAAATCGACCTTAATTGGTCATATGTTATATGATGCAAAATTATTATTTGCAGACCAGGAAAAATCCTTGATTCTGGACAGTAAAGTAGGTTCTCGGGAAGGGAAGATTGACTACTCTCTTTTATTAGATGGTTTGATGGCAGAGAGAGAGCAGGGAATTACCATTGACGTGGCATATCGCTATTTTACAACGGAGAATCGCTCCTTTATCGTAGCGGACACACCGGGACATGAAGAATATACCAGAAATATGGCAGTAGGTGCTTCTTTTGCAGACCTTGCAGTAATCCTTGTGGATGCATCCCAGGGTGTTTTGGTTCAGACTAGAAGACATACAAGAATTTGTTCTTTGATGGGAATTCGTCATTTTGTATTTGCTGTCAACAAGATGGATTTGATTGATTTTGATCAGGAGAAATTCGAAGATATTCAGACAGATATCAAACGACTGGTGAGTGAATTTGATTATGATTCTATGACGGTTATCCCGGTATCTGCAACAGATGGAGATAACGTAACGAAGAAATCAAATCGTGCATATTGGTACAAGGGAGACTCGCTTCTCACTTATCTGGAAAATATTGATGTATCTTCTGATGATGCAGAGAGCGGATTTTCTATGCCTGTGCAACGTGTATGCAGACCGAATCATACATTCCGTGGTTTCCAGGGACAGATTGAGACCGGTTCCATTGCAGTGGGAGATGAGGTAAGAATCCTGCCATCCAGTGAAAAAGCGCATGTAAAAGAATTGGTTGTGGGATTTGACCGGGTTGAGAAAGCATACAAAGGACAGGCAGTAAATATCTGTCTGGATAAAGAGATCGACGTATCCAGAGGATGTGTCATTGTCAAAGATGCCAATGCGAAAACCGGAAATATGTTTACTGCAAAATTGTTGTGGATGGATGATACCAAGCTGGTAGCCGGTAAGAACTTCATGTTAAAACTTGGTACAAAACGGATTCCGGCCACAGTTATGAATATCAAATATAAGATTGATGTTAATACCGGGAAGAAGGTAAATGCCAGCAAGATTTTCAAAAATGAAATCGTTGTTTGCGAGATTTCAACTTCGGAAAAGATTGTATTTGACACCTTCCAGCAGAATCCGGCATTGGGATCCTTTATCCTGATTGACCGTTTGACACATATGACATCTGCCTGCGGTGTTGTATCGAAGATGATCGTACGTTCCGATAACTTGACCTATCAGGAGCTGAGCATTACTAGCGAGCAGAGAGCGAACCAGAAAGGACAGAAAGCAGCGACAATCTGGCTGACAGGTTTGTCTGGGTCTGGAAAATCCACACTTGCAAATGAATTGGAAAAACGTTTATTCTTGCAAGGAAAACATACTATGCGCTTAGATGGTGATAATGTTAGACTTGGATTAAATAAGAACTTAGACTTCTCCGAAAGTGGAAGAATTGAGAATATTCGTCGTATTGCAGAAGTATGTAAGTTGATGAATGAAGCCGGTCTGATTGTGATTACGTCTTTCATTTCTCCATTTGAACGTGACCGTATGATGGCTGAGGAAATCGTAGGAAATGAGAAATTTATCGAGGTATATGTAAGTACCCCACTTGAGGAATGTGAGAAAAGGGATATCAAAGGCCTTTATAAAAAAGCAAGAGAAGGCCAGATTCCGAACTTTACCGGAATCAGCAGTCCATATGAGGTGCCGGAGCAACCGGACATTCAGGTGGATACATCCAATATTACCATTGAAGAAGCAGCAGATCTTGTAATGGAACAATTAAAAGAATTGCTGTAGCAGGAGGAAGTCATGACAACTTTATATTTGCATATAGGAACACCGAAAACGGGAACCAGCTTTATGCAGTATTATCTGAGCCACAACAGAGAGGCGTTGAATAGACAGGGATATGCATACCCGATTTTTGAGTATACACATGTAAAAAGCGGGCGCAATCGAAACGGCCAGTTTCTGATTGACAAATATGATGAAAAAGATAAGCATTATAAAGAAAATGTACAGATCTTGTATGAAGTCGCAAAAGAATATCCGAATATCATTCTTTCCGAAGAAGCACTGTGGAATAACAACAAACGGATTCCACAATTCCTGGAAGACATGAAGAAGGCAGATGTGCAGGTGAAAATCCTGGTGTACCTTCGAAGACAGGATCTGTATTTGCAGTCTCAGTGGGCACAGGATGTAAAAGAGACCAAGACAGTGGATTTCTATACATTCTCCAAGAAGACTAAGATTCAGCTGGATTTTTATCCACAATTGTGTAAGTTCCGAGATATGGTGGGCGCAGAGAATCTGATCGTTCGTGTCTATGAGAGACAACAGTTTTCCGGTAAGAATCATGATTTGTGTTCCGATTTCCTGGAAACCGTTGGGGTGGATTTGAATGAGGAATTTGAAAGCGATGGTCGTGTGAAGAATCCAAGCCTGAATGGCATCTATCTGGAAACGAAACGACTCTTAAATCGTCATGAGGAATTTGCAACCAAAGCGAATTTCGTGGTTCCATATATTTGGGAAGTAATGCAGAATCGGGAAGCCATTGGATTCTATACAGAGAATAAGTATTTTACTTATGAGCAACAGATAGAGTTCTTGAGTAAATATGAAGAGAGCAATGCTAAGGTGGCAAGAGAGTTCTTGCATCGGGAAGATGGTATTCTCTTTAAGGCGCCGATTGAAAAGAGTGATGTAGCGAATCAGAAGTATACGTTGGAAGAGTATGTGGATGTGCTGGCGGAGATTATGTTGGTTCAGCAGGGACACATTGACAGACTTCGGGAAGAAGTGGCGGAGCTGCGAGCAGATGTGAGAAGTTCGCTCTATCTTCGTGCGAAGAGAAAGATTCGCAGAATGAGACAGAAAGAAGAAGAATTGGTAGAAGAATAAAGAAGAGAAAGCAACAATCCTGTATGGGTTGTTGCTTTTTTTACACTTGTTTCTGATATTCCTTCGGCGCGATCCCGATTTTACTGCGAAATACCTTTGAAAAATACAGAGGATCCCGATAGCCACATAAGGTGGCGATGTCCTTGATACTGGTAAAGCCCTGGTCCATGAGTGCACAAGCCTGCTGAATACGCAGGTTTGTAATATATTCCGAGATGCCAATCGTCATATTAGATTTGAAAGCAGAAGAAAGGTACTTAGGATTATACAAAAGAGCCTGACTGATGGTTCGCAAGGACAGATCCGGGTCATCTAAGTGGTTGTCAATATAATTTCGCAATTTCACAACAATGGGAGGTGTTTCCTGTTCTTTGGAAGCGCCTGCTAAAATTCGCTCCCCAAGAACGGAAAAACTATAGAGAAGAATCCCCTCACTTCGAACGGCGGAGAGTTCTTCAGAGACATTCAATCCCTGGAGCCACAGCTCCAATAATCCGGTAAATCCATGGTAGATACAGTTGGTACTGTTGATATGGAATTTATCCATGAAATAATTTCCACGGGCGCCAAGAAAACTAATATAGGAATATTGAAACTCATCCTTCGATTCTAATCCGTAGAGCATGGCAGGAAAAAGAAAGAATAGATCGCCCTTCTTCAATTCATAGGTCCCGGTAGGCGTATGGAGAATGCCGGTACCATTGGTGACCAGATGCATTCGGTTCATGGCAATACATTTAAAACTATCGAAAGTCTGGGGTTCCATCTCCAATACATAATGAATAATATTTAATTGTTCCTCATGCTTGCGATAAGGAATAAAATGACAGATATTTTCCAAATTAACCATGGTGGACGCTCCTTCGTATGTTTCATAGGTTTTAGTCTAGTCGAATCGAAGGGAAAAGTCAATGAAAACCTAACTATATTCCATGCTTTGGTGGATTCTATCCATATATTTCTAATACATCCTGTGATAGAATGAAGGAAAATAAGGTTGCAGTCAGGATGCAACGAGATTAAGATGAACGAAGGAGAGACCAAGGATGAGTAGAAAAATCAGAGTCGGCGTTATGGGAGCTTACCGTGGCAGCAGTATGATTAACTATTGTGCCATCGCAGATAATGCGGAAGTAGTCGCTATTTGTGACAAATGGGAAGAAGGACTTGCTGCCCAGAAAGAGATTCACAAAGATTTACCAATCACTTATTACAACAATTTTGATGAATTTATCAAACATGATATGGATGCGGTAGTACTTGCCAATTATGCTCATGAGCATGCACCGTTTGCTATCAAAGCAATGAAAGAAGGAAAACATGTATTTTCTGAAGTGGTTCCGGTACAGACATTGAAGCAGGCTGTGGAGTTGGTAGAGACTGTGGAAGAGACTGGCATGACCTATGCATATGGCGAAAACTATTGCTATATGGCAGGAACCAATGAGATGCGCAAACTCTATAAAGAAGGCAAGATTGGAGAGTTAGAGTATGCGGAATGCGAGTACGTACACAATGGAGAGACTATTTGGCCGAGCATCACTTACGGGGATCCGAATCACTGGAGAAATCGGATGTATTCAACCTTCTATTGTACACATTCTTTAGGCCCGATTATCCATGCGACAGGGCTTCGACCGGTAGCAGTAACCGGATTCGAAAGTACGAAGAATGCAAGAAGATTAAGCGGTGGTGCCAAATGTGGACAGTTCGCTATTGAGATGGTAGAACTGGAGAATGGTGCTATTATAAAGAGTATTCATGGTGGCCTCTATAAGGATTCCATCTGGCATAGCATGTATGGGAATAAGGGAAGAATGGAGACAGCTCGTTATGATGCAGAAAGCGGATATATTGACAAATTATATGTCAATGTAGATGAATATCCGGGACAGTATGCACCGGAGAAGATCGTATCTTACCATCCGGAGCGGGAGATGGATGAGAAATGTAAGAATTTCGGACATGGTGGTTCTGATTTCTATTCCATGTGGCATTTCATTGAGAAATTAAAAGGAAATCCGGAAGCGGATACCATTGATGTATACGAAGCACTTGATATGTGTCTGCCGGGATTGTTTGCATACCGTTCCATCTTAGATCATGGTAATTGCAAAGAGATTCCGAACTTTAGAAAGAAAGAAGAAAGAGAAAAATGGCGGAATGATGTAGCTTGCACTGATCCGGATGTAGCAGGGGATCAGCTCCTTCCGACTTGCAAATTAGGAACACCGGACATCGCACCGGAGATCTATGAGATTGTACGTCAGAAATGGGAAGAAGAGAAGAAATCAGAGAGTGGCTATACAGCAAAGGCATTCCACCAGGGCGGTGAAAAATAATGTTATACTACGGTTTATTAATTGCAGCTGCCATCCTATTTTCTACTCAATTTCTGTTTCAACAAAGATATCAGAATGAATGTGGAATGGATTGGTCTGCGACCTTGAATTTTAATATTTATACCGGCATTGCTGGATTTTTCCTGATGTGGATCATGGGGAAAGGGCACCTGGAATTTTCCTGGTTCTCCTTTGCAGTAGCCATTGCTTATTCTGTTGTAAATATTATTTACAACTATGCGAGCCTCAAATCTTTTGATACGGTCAACTTATCGGCCTATTCCATGTTTGCCATGCTTGGTGGCATGCTGCTTCCATTTGCCTATGGCATTATCTGGAGCGGCGAAGATTTGACGGTTCCGAAAGTGCTTTGCGGCGGAATTATTGTGGTGGCATTGCTCTTTACTTTGACCGGTGGACAGAGTAGTGGCAAGGCAATCTGGTATTATATGGCAGTCTTTGTGATGAATGGTATGTGTGGCGTCCTTTCGGCATTCCATCAGTCCCACACAGACATGGCAGTGGATAGCAACAGTTTTCTTGCCATCAGCCGCGCCATAACCGTTGTCATCTGTCTGGTGATGCAGATCATGGCACTAAAGAAATTCCCGCTGATTTCAAAGAAGGCAGGATTTTATTCCATTGGATTTGCCATCTTGTGCGGCTTGGGCAATCTCTTCGCACTGATCGGTCTTACCAAACTTCCGGCATCGGTACAGTATCCGATTATTACCGGTGGCGTTATTGTCTTCTCTACAGTGGTAAGTATGATTCAAAAAGAACGTCCATCGACCAAACAGCTGATTGCAGCCGGATTGGCGCTCGTAGCAACCATCTTGATTATGTAAAAACAAATGAGAATCGGGCTTTGACTTTAGTCAGAGCCCATTTTTGTTGCAAAAGCCAAGCAATGGTATTGCGATTCCGAAACAGGTGGAATATAATAGAAAAGCGCAGAAATGTTCATTATACAAAAAGGAGCAGAAACATGATAAAATTATTAAGATTCATGAAAAATTATAAAAAAGAAGGCATTATTGCCCCTTTGTTTAAAATGCTGGAGGCTACGTTTGAGTTGATTGTACCCCTTGCTATGGCAAGTATGATCGATGTGGGAATTGCAAGGGGAGAGGTCTCCTATGTGTGGAAGATGGGAGTTTTGTTGGTGCTTTTCAGTGCCCTAGGTCTAGCCTGTTCTCTAACAGCTCAATATTATGCGGCAAAGGCAGCTATGAATATGGGAAAAGAGTTACGCTTTGCATTGTTTCAACATATTGGAAATCTGTCCTATACAGAGTTGGACCGTGCCGGTGGAGCGACCTTAGTGACTCGGATGACCAGTGATGCCAATCAGGTGCAGGCTGGTGTGAACCTGATTTTACGTTTGTTCTTACGTTCTCCATACATTGTAATTGGAGCTTTGATTATGGCATTTTCTGTTAGTGCCAAATTAGCACTGATTTTTGCTATTACCGTACCGGTGCTCGCGATTGTCATTTATGGAGTTATGATTTTGACCATTCCCTTGTATAAAAAAGTGCAACAAAGCTTGGATCGGATTCTACGGTCTACCAGAGAGAACCTGTCAGGGATTCGCGTAGTTCGAGCATTTCGTATGCAGGAAGAGGAAAAACGAGAATTTGCAGAGGAGAATACTGCACTGTTAGCATTGCAGATGTTGGCAGGGAAGTTGTCTGCTCTGCTCAATCCAGTGACTTATATTGTGATTAATGTGGCAACCATTGCCATTGTATGGTTTGGCGGAAAAGAGACTTATGCAGGAGATTTATCCCAGGGAGAAGTTATTGCGCTGGTAAATTATATGTCGCAGATTCTCCTTGCTATGGTAGCATTATTTAACTTGATTATCAGTGCGACTAAGACATTTGCATCTGCAGGGCGTATCAATGAGATCTTTGATTTGCAGCCAACCATTACAGATGGAGAAGGCAGCTGGGAAGAGCCGAAGGAGGAAATGGTATCTTTTGAGCAGGTTCGTTTGCGTTATGCCGGTGCCAAGGAGGATTCTCTAAGTAACTTAAGTTTCCAGGTGCAGAAGGGAGAAATGGTAGGAGTAATCGGAGGAACCGGTTCCGGAAAGTCCTCGCTGGTGCAGCTCCTTCCACGTTTCTACGATGGAACGAAAGGTCGTGTACTGGTGGCTGGAAAAGATGTGAAGTCCTATGAACTTTCGGCACTTCGTAAACATATCGGGATCGTGCCGCAGCAGGCAGTGCTGTTTCGGGGAACCATTCGAGATAATATGAAAATGGGTGATGAGACCATTACCGATGAAATGATTATGAATGCCTTGGAGATTGCCCAGGCAAAAGAAGTTGTAGAGGGCAAAAAAGAAGGTTTAGATTTTAAGATTCAGCAGAATGGACGAAACTTGTCCGGTGGACAGAGACAGAGATTGACCATTGCCAGAGCACTGGCTAAGAAACCGGATATTCTAATTTTGGATGACAGTACCTCTGCATTAGACTTTGCTACAGAGGGTCGATTTAGACGGGCTCTGCGGGAACATGCAGAAGGAATGACGATTTTCCAGGTTTCGCAGCGTGTTTCTTCTATTATGCAGGCTGATCGGATTCTGGTTCTGGATGATGGAGAATTGGTGGGAAATGGAACCCATGAGAAACTGCTTAGAAGCTGTGAGGTTTACAGGGAAATCTGTCAGTCCCAATTAAAAGGAGAGGAGGAACAGGCGCATGCGTAAGGATCGTACCATTCGAAAAATTTTTGTATTATTAAAACCATATATGCACTACCTGGTTTTCTCTCTGCTATTTTCCATTGTTTCGGTAGTACTTACCTTATATGCGCCGATTCTGACCGGAGATGCCGTTGATTATATCATTGGAAAAGGGCAAGTGGATTTTGCAATCATTGGAACCTTATTGATACGACTTGCTGTGATCGTGGGGATTACCAGTTTGGCACAGTGGTTGATGAACCTGTGCAATAATGTCATTACCTATCGGGTGGTGCGAGATGTAAGAACCCAGGCATTTACCCATTTGCAGAAATTGCCGCTACGATATGTAGACAGTCATCCTTATGGCGAGACCATCAGTCGGATTATTACGGATGTGGAGCAGTTTTCCGATGGATTATTGATGGGATTTTCCCAGTTTTTTACGGGGCTTATTACCATTATCGGGACGTTGGTTTTTATGTTGACTATTGATGTGAAGATTTCTCTTCTGGTGATTTGTATTACCCCACTATCCTTATTTGTGGCTAGTTTTATTGCCAAGAGAACCTACCACTTGTTCCGGAAGCAGTCTGAGACCCGGGCAGATATGACGGGGTTGATTGACGAGTTTGTGGGAAATCAGAAAGTGGTACAGGCCTTTGATTATGGGGATACAGCAATGGAGCGGTTCCAGACGGTAAATGAGGAATTGACAGATTGTAGTTTGAAGGCGGTATTTTTCTCGTCATTAACCAATCCAAGCACCCGATTTGTTAACAATTTAGTCTATGCTGGAGTAGGGATTTTAGGAGCACTTACTGTGATTCTTACCGGTGGCGCTAGTTTCACCGTGGGGAATCTGTCCTGCTTTTTGACCTATGCCAATCAATATACCAAACCGTTTAATGAGATTTCCGGTGTTATTACAGAATTACAGAATGCCCTTGCCTGTGCAAAACGTGTTTTTGCTCTCTGTGAAGAGGAAGCAGAGACGCCGGATCCGGAAGATGCCAAGGTGCTTTCGGAAGGAGATGGAAGTATTTCTTTGGAACATGTTAGCTTCTCCTATCGGCCGGATGTGTCTCTCCTTACAGATCTGAATCTGAATGTAAAGCCGGGACAGCGAATTGCGATTGTGGGCCCGACGGGATGTGGAAAAACGACATTAATCAATCTCTTAATGCGATTTTATGATATAAATTCCGGAACAATCAAAGTCAGCGGGCAGGATGTGATGGGACTGACAAGAGACAGCCTTCGCAGCCAGTTCGGGATGGTCTTGCAGGAGACTTGGCTGAAAGAGGGAACCATTGCAGAAAATATTGCATACGGAAATCCGAAGGCAACAAGAGAAGAAATCATCGAAGCAGCGAAGAAATCTCACGCGCATAGTTTTATCAAGCGATTGCCGGAAGGGTATGATACGGTTATTACCGAAGAGGGCGGACTCTCCCAGGGGCAGAGACAGCTTCTGTGTATTGCAAGAGTGATGCTGAATTTACCGCCGATGTTGATTTTGGATGAGGCTACTTCCTCTATTGATACCCGAACAGAATTAAAGGTACAGGAAGCGTTTAATCAGATGATGCAAGGCCGTACCAGCTTTATTGTAGCCCATCGCTTGTCTACCATTCAGAGCGCAGATGTGATACTGGTGATGCGGGATGGTAATATTATTGAGCAGGGAAATCATCAGGAATTGTTGGAAAAAGGCGGTTTCTATGCAGAACTCTATCACAGCCAGTTTGCTTAGTGCATACTATGTAGCAAAGGAAAATAAGGTGGCTGATTTCATGCGACTTTGTGAATTGCGAGAAAAGGAAGTCATTAATTTGTGCACTTGTAAACGTCTAGGTTGCGTTTGTGATGTGGAATTGGATTTGTGTAAAGGTTGCCTGGAGAGCCTGATTGTACCGGAAGCCGGAAAGTTCCATGGGTTCTTTGGGTATAATGCAGAATATGTCATTCCTTTCTCCTGCGTGAAACAGGTGGGAAAGGATCTGATCATGGTGGAAATCTGCGAAGAAAAATGCCTGAAAAGTTGCAAAGACTAGGCTCTATCTGTTAGAATAATAGGAAGAAGAAAGACAAGGAGGACGACTGCATGAAATGTCCATATTGTGGTCATGATGACACGAAAGTAATTGATTCTAGACCGGCAGATGACGGAGGAACCATACGAAGAAGAAGATGCTGCGATGAATGTGGGAAGCGTTTTACCACGTATGAAAAAGTAGAGACCATTCCGCTTATTATCATCAAGAAAGACAATAACCGGGAACAGTATGATCGGTCTAAGATTGAGGCGGGAGTTCTTCGTGCCTGCTATAAGCGGCCGGTTTCTGCTGAGGCCATTAAGGAAACAGTCGAGTCCATAGAGACAGAGATATTCAAGCGGGAAGAAAAAGAGATTTCCAGTCGGGAGATTGGAGAGATCGTAATGGATAAATTAAAAGGATTAGATGAAGTTGCTTATGTGCGATTTGCATCGGTATATCGAGAATTTAAGGACGTGAATACGTTTATGGATGAGATTAAACGGATTCTGGATAAGTAAGATGAGAACATATAAGATGCAGATTGCATATGACGGAACCCGGTATCAGGGGTGGCAGAGGCAGAAGCTTACGGCCTGTACCATTCAGCAGATTTTGGAAGATACGTTAAAGGAACTGCTTGGGTATCCGGTTGAACTTGATGGTTCCGGTCGAACGGATGCAGGGGTTCATGCAAAAGGGCAGTGGGCCAGTATGCAGGTAGCCGGAAAGCTGCCGAAGGATTTCTTGCAGCAATGGAACGAGAAACTGCCGGAGGATATTCAGGTGCAATCCTTAACTCTAACAAGGAGTGGATTTCATGCCCGTTACCGCGCAGTAGGAAAAAGATATTCCTACCGGATTGATACCAGAGAAGTGCCATCGGTATTTATGCGGAAATATGCCTGCCATTATGAGAGACCTTTGGATCTGGTGGCAATCAGGCGGGTAGCAAAAGTGCTGGAAGGAACCCATGATTTTACTGCCTTTACGGATGATAAGACAACGAAATCCAAAGTGCGGACCATTTATCAGATTGCTGTGCAAGCAGAAGAAGATAGGATTACCCTGTCCTTTTATGGGACAGGCTTTTTGTATCATATGGTGCGGATTTTAGTAGGCACTTTGCTCTGTGTCGGAGAGGGGAGCCTTACGGAAGAAGCAGTTATAGAGGCTTTAAAGCATCCGAGTCAAGGACGGATCGGATTTGTAGCACCGGCAAAAGGACTTTGCCTAGAAGAAGTATATTATAAGGAGTAGACAGATGAAGCTCATATCTTGGAATGTAAATGGAATACGTGCCTGCGTGCAGAAAGGATTTCTGGAATTCTTTCAGGAAGTTGATGCAGATATTTTCTGTATTCAGGAGAGTAAGATGCAGGAAGGACAATTGGAATTGGAGTTGCCGGGATATTACCAATACTGGAATTATGCAGAGAAAAAAGGCTATTCAGGAACGGCAATTTTTACGAAGGAAGAACCCATGTCAGTGCGTTATGGCATAGGGATCGAGGAGCATGACCACGAAGGACGTGTGATCACCTTGGAATTTCCAGACTTTTATATGGTGACAGTCTATACACCGAACTCTCAGAATGAGTTGAAACGGTTGGATTACCGGATGCGTTGGGAGACAGATTTTCTACAATATTTAAAAGGTTTGGAAGAAGATAAGCCTGTGATTTTCTGTGGCGACTTGAATGTGGCCCACAGAGAGATTGATCTGAAGAATCCGAAGACCAATCGGAAAAATGCAGGTTTTACGGATGAAGAGCGACAGAAATTTACGGAAGTGGTGGAAGCCGGATTTGTTGACACCTTCCGCTATTTTTACCCGGATATGGAAAATATTTATTCGTGGTGGTCTTACCGCTTCAGCGCGCGTGCGAAGAATGCAGGGTGGCGGATTGACTATTTCTGCGTGTCGGAGAGTTTGAAAGATCGCCTGCAGGATGCCAAGATTCTAACAGAGGTGATGGGATCGGATCATTGTCCGGTGGAACTGGATATAGAATAGAACAGGAGGAAGAGGATGATGCGGATCGAAAGAGAAGAAGCCATTGCATTGGTCATTGATTATCAGGAAAAATTAGTTCCGGTGATGGATGAGAGTGAGAAATTAATTCACAATTCTTGCATTTTACTGGAAGGACTGAAGGAACTTGGCGTACCGATGGTGGTGACGCAGCAATATACCAAAGGATTGGGGACAAGTGTGACTCCGATTGTAGAAGCGGCAGGGACTTCGGATTATATTGATAAATTGGCATTTACCGCCTATGACAGTGTGAAGGATGTCATTCTGGGCAAGAAATACGTGATTCTCTGTGGAATCGAGACCCATATCTGTGTGCTGCAGACTTTAGTGGATTTGAAAGCGGCAGGCTATGTGCCGGTTCTGGTTGCTGATTGCATTTCCAGCCGAAAAGCCCAGGACAAGGAAGTGGCATTAGAGCGGGCAAGACAGGAAGGAGCCATTGTGACGACGTATGAATCCCTTCTGTTTGAATTGTTAAAAGTGGCAGGAACAGATACCGCAAAGAAGATTCAGAGACTGATTCGATAGGAAAGGAAAGAAGTATCATGTTAAAAGGAAAGACAGTTCTCCTGGGGGTAACAGGAAGCATTGCAGCTTATAAAGCAGCGGATGTAGCCAGCAGACTTAGAAAATTGCATTGCGAGGTCCATGTGATCATGACACAGAATGCGACGCAGTTTGTACATCCGATTACCTTCGAAACTCTGACGAATCATCGGTGTATCGTAGATACCTTTGATCGGAATTTTCAATATGATGTAGAACATGTGTCTTTGGCGAAACAGGCAGATCTGGTGTTGATTGCACCGGCGACCGCTAATGTGATTGCAAAACTGGCACATGGAATAGCAGACGATATGTTGACGACGACGGTACTTGCATGCACTTGTAAGAAACTTATCGCACCGGCTATGAATACCCGGATGTTGCATAATCCAATCACTCAGGAGAATTTGGGAAAATTATCGGGTTACGATTATGAAGTCATAGCATCGGAGACAGGCATGCTTGCTTGTCAGGATATTGGCGATGGCAAACTTCCAGCGCCGGAGATCTTAGTAGAACATGTGGTAAAAGAGTTAGCCTGTGAGAAAGATATGGCAGGTATGAAAGTGCTTGTAACTGCTGGAGCCACCCAGGAAGCATTGGACCCGGTTCGTTTTCTGACCAATCATTCTACCGGGAAGATGGGGTATGCAATTGCGAAGGCGGCTATGCTACGTGGGGCTGAGGTTACCTTGGTAAGTGGAGAGACCTATTTAGAGCCACCGGCTTTTGTGAAGGTTGTGGATGTAAAGAGTGCCCAGGATATGTATGAGGCGGTGATGGAGCGCGCTACGAAGCAGGATGTGATTGTGAAGGCGGCAGCGGTGGCAGATTATACGCCGGCGACAACCAGTGAAGAGAAGATGAAAAAATCTGATGATGATCTTACGATTCCGCTGAAACGGACAAAGGATATCCTGAAGGCTTTGGGGGAGCAGAAAACCCCGGGTCAGACCTTGTGCGGATTTTCTATGGAAACAAAAGATTTACTAGATAATGCCAGAGGTAAATTAGAAAAGAAGAATCTGGATTTGATTGTGGCAAATAGTCTGAAGGTGGAAGGAGCAGGATTCGGAGTGGATACCAATGTGGTGACAATCCTTACCAAGGAGAAAGAATGCGCCCTTCCGAAGATGAGTAAAGACGAAGTGGCTATGCAAGTGCTAGATGCAGTCATGGAGTTACGAAGATAGTGCAATAAAAAAATCAGGGTGCGCACGTAAGGTGCGTAACCTGATTTTTTTGTCTTATAAAAAGGCGCTTGCTTTAGAATGCAATCTTACCTGTCTCAGCATTGTTTACAACATAGTAAACAGCATCTTCTTCCGGTTTTACATACAGGGAGAGAGTCTTGATGTCAGATACTTTCTTGCCGGTCTCTTTTGTCCATGCCTTCTTTGCTGCAGCAATCATGTCTTTTTCTGCAACTTCTTTTCCGTAGTACTGTACATATAAATTAGTTTTGATGTCTTTTTTGGTAGCTGCTTTCTTCACTGCTTTTACAGCTTCTTTGGTTTCTTTCTTCGCAGTCTCTGCAACCTTTTTCGCATCTTTTACCACTTCTTTGGTTTCTTTTTTTACGGTTTCAACAGCTTTTTTGGCCTCTTTTGCAGCAACTTTGGTCTCGTTTGCAACTTTTTCTGTAATCTCTTCTGCGGCTTTCTTAACGGACTGTGTTGCAGCTGCAACCTCTTTCTTTACTTCTGCTTTTTTCGTTGTTTTCTTTGTAGCCACGATATGTTACCTCCTGTTTATTGCTTTTTTGACTAAATTTACAAATAAAATTATAACATATTTACCAAAAAAAATCTCACTAATAATATGGAGGTCCGTCGGGGATATTTGGTAAAAATTACAGAAAACCGTCATGGCTTTTTCCTTGAAACTTCCACGGATTGTGCTAAAATAGAAAAATACAAGGAGAGAAATGAATGATGTGGATGGAAATAATCATACATAGTTTTATACATGCAATCGAAGATACCGCAAAATTGCTCCCTTTTTTATTCCTGACGTATCTGGCGATGGAATACTTGGAACATAAGGCAGGAGAGACAAGTATCCGCCTTATGGCGAAGGCAGGAAAAAGAGGGCCACTTATCGGCGGGTTACTGGGAGCGGTTCCGCAATGTGGATTCTCGGCGGCGGCAGCCAATCTCTATGCCGGGCGGGTAATCTCTATGGGCACCATGCTCGCGGTTTTTTGGTCAACCTCAGATGAAATGCTGCCAATCCTGATTTCAAGCAGGGTGCCGGCCAAAGAAATGTTGAAAATCTTGGGCTTGAAAATAGTATTAGGGATTCTATTCGGTTATTTGGCAGACGGGCTGTTTGTTCGTAAATCGAAGGAGAGGGAGATGTATATTCATGGCATTTGTCAGCAAGAACATTGTGATTGTCAGGGGAAAGGCATCTGGAAATCTGCTCTGCAGCATTGTCTGACTATGTCAGGATTTATATTCCTGATGCTATTTCTGGTTCATATTCTGACAGAGTGGATTGGTTTGGAGAGACTTTTAGAAATGACAGCAGCTTATCCGGTATGGAGCGTGCTTCTTGCCGCATTATTGGGGATGATTCCGGGATGCGCCTCTTCTGTGGCACTTACCACATTTTATCTGGAAGGAATCCTTTCCTTTGGAGCCATGATGGCAGGGCTTCTTGCCTGCTCCGGGGTGGGGCTTGCCATCTTGTTTCGAATGAATCGCAACCGCCTGGAAAATGGCAGAATCATGGGTCTGGTGTACGGAACCAGCGTGATATGCGGATTGATTTTACAACTGTTGTAGGAATGAAAGGATAGGTTGACAGGGGTGTCAAGAAAAGATACAATCAAAAGAAAAAAGAAAAGTTGAGGATAGACATATGATGGGAGAAAAAATTATTTTGAAAGACTATTTTCCGCAGCTGGGAGAAGAATGTAATGCATATGTAGAATGCTATATTCCGATGCAGTTGGAAGGGATGGGTGAGCTGATTCATCCGTGTATGGTTGTTTGTCCGGGAGGCGGATATGCCGGACTGAGTGATCGAGAGGCAGAACCGATGGCATTTCCGTTCTTACAGGATGGGTATGCGGTGTTTGTTCTTCGCTATAGCGTGAAACCAATCGGCTTTCCACAACCTCTTCGGGAAGCGGCAGCCTTGATGGAGCTTCTTTTCCTGAAGGAAAAAGAATGGCATATTCAGCCAAAGGATGTGACGATTATGGGATTTTCGGCAGGTGGTCATATGGCTGCCCAGTATAGTACCCGCTATGCAGACCCGGAAATCCGAGAGCTCTTTCCGGATAGCAAACCGGTGCAACAGGTCATTCTAGGATATCCGGTTATCACTGGGGATCCGACTTATCGTCATGCAGAAACCAGATTGAATTTCTTAGAAGGCGTAGATGATGAGAATCCGGATGCAAAAGGATTTTCCTGTGAGAAACGTGTGGGACAGGATACACCACCGACATTTATATGGCATACAGCGGAAGATGCGGCTGTAATGGTAGAAAACAGCCTTCTCTATGCTATGGCACTGTCAGCAAATAAAGTTCCGTTTGAATTACATGTTTACCCGTACGGACCACATGGATATGCCACAGCGGATGAATGGACATGTAAGGACTGGCCGGGGAATTATGATTATTGTCATTCCTGGCTTACAGATGCAAAAAAATGGTTGAAGATGATAAAGCAGGAGAGACATGTATAAGGTAGCTTTCGATATCGGTACGACAACTTTGGATATGAGTCTTTTGGATGCTGCAACAGGTAAGGTGTTAGCAGAAGAAAAAAGTCTCAATCCCCAGCGGAAATCCGGGCAGGATGTGCTGACCCGGATTTTGTATGAACAGAAATTTCAGAAAATAGCCATACGCCGGATGCAACAGTTAGTTGTAGGAGAGATGGAGAATCTCATTGGAATATGTTGTAAGAGGGCCGGCATCTTATCGGAGGATATAACAGAGATTGTGGTGGCGGCAAATTGTGTTATGGCGCATATGCTCTTGGGGGTGGATGCATCTTCTATGGGACAGGCTCCGTATGAACCTGTATTTTTGGCGGCACAATGCGTGACAGGACAAGAGCTGGGACTTGATTTGGTAGGAGAAGCAAAGGTCTATGTGCTTCCTCATGCAGCAGCATTCTTTGGCGGGGATGTGGTAGCAGGAATGGTTTGCGCACACCCGGAGGAAGGAAGTCTCTTTCTGGATATCGGAACCAATGGGGAGATGGCATTGCTTACAAAAGCAGGAATTCTTGCCTGCTCCTGTGCGGTAGGCCCGGCACTAGAAGGGATGAACATTCGATGCGGTATGGTGGCAAAGCCGGGTGCGATTGAGAAAGTTAGTCTGGGCGAAGAGGAAACATTTTCTCTGCAAGTGATTGGAGAGGAAGCACCGAAAGGGCTATGTGGAAGTGGTGTGCTATCTGCCATTTGCACCTTGCTGGAAGCCGGAATACTAGATGAGACGGGTTTGCTTTCGGGAGAGAAGCAAGAAATTTATTTGAGCCGGGAGCCGGATGTCTGCCTGACACAAAAAGATATTCGACAGGTGCAGTTGGCAAAAGGGGCAATCTTGGCAGCTGTCAAGGCACTATTGCAGGAAGGAAATTGCACCATGGAGGAGATTTCCAAAGTCTATGTAGCAGGGCAGTTTGGGCAGCATGTATCAGAAGCGTTGCTGCTCGGTGCAGGATTACTTCCGAAAGAAGCGGCTGGAAAAGTGGTTTACCTGGGAAATACTGCTCGAAAAGGAGCGGAGTGCGCAGCTCTCTCAGATAAGACAAAAGGTGAGATGGAGAGACTGGCAGAACAGATTACCTATGTGGAACTGGCGAATCTGCCTTCTTATATGGAGCTTTTTATGGAAAGTATGAATTTTTAGAGAATGGAAGTGGATGGAATATGACAGAAGATATGACGTTGAAACAGTTAGAACAGGAAGGATACCAGGCGGCAAAAGAGATTCTGGAAATTGCGAATCTTCGAAAAGGCAGCCTGTTTGTGGTGGGGTGCTCTACCAGTGAAATCATTGGAGGCAAGATTGGAACAACCTCCAGTCCGGATACGGCTACTGCTGTTTATCATGGAATTGCAAAAGCAGCAAAGGAATATGAGGTGTATCTGGCAGCTCAGTGCTGTGAGCACCTAAACCGCGCCATTATCCTGGAGGCAGAAGCGGCAGAAAAATATGGCTATGAAGAAGTGAATGTGGTTCCGCAACCGAAAGCAGGAGGATCTTTTGCGACCGCTATGTATAAAGATTTGTCTCATCCGGTTGCAGTGGAGCATATCAAGGCTCACGCCGGTATGGATATCGGGGACACATTGATTGGTATGCATTTGAAGGATGTGGCGGTTCCGGTTCGCATTATGCAAAAGACCATCGGGCAGGCACACGTGGTTTGTGCCCGTACCAGAGCCAAATTCGTAGGCGGAAGCCGGGCAGTCTATGATGAGATAAAATTGTAATTATTACTTTTACTTCTAAAAAAAGTATAAAATTTTTATAAACAAACCATGGGGAAGTTGTCGACTCTTGGTTGCTTTTCTCCTCGGGTATTGGTAAAATGATGACAGGCTATTACTTATAATACAAAAGGAGGAGAAAAACATGGATAAGTTTTTCAAAATTTCGGAAAGAGGTTCGAATGTGAAGACAGAAATTTTCGCAGGTCTTACCACTTTCTTCGCAATGTGCTACATTGTAATTGTTAACCCGAATCAGGTTGCGGCTGAAGGCGGCAATGGTTGGTTAGCAGGCTTAGGTGCGGATGCAGCATCCTTACAGACAATTTGGAATTCTGTATTTATCGCATCTATTTTGGTTGCAATCGTAGGCACATTATTGATGGCATTTTATGCAAAGATGCCTTTTGCACAGGCATGTGGAATGGGATTGAACTCGTTCTTCTGTACAACATTTGTATCAGGTGCATTCTTTGCTGGTGTTGATGTCATTGATGGTTATCATTCAGGTGTTGTAATTATCTTTTTGTCAGGTGTTGTATTTTTGCTTTTATCTGTAACCGGATTAAGAAAATATATTGCAACAGCATTGCCGGATTGCTTGAAAAAAGCGATTTCAGCAGGTATTGGTTTGTTTATTGCATTTATCGGATTCCAGAATGTTGATATGATTCAGGCGAATCAGTATACCTTAGTACAGTTCTTTGATTTCCATGGTCAGATTGCTTCTATCGGAAGTGAGATTACAAATGAAGCTGGTGATGTAATTGGAAAAGTGACAGCAATGGATGCTTGGCGTAACATGGCACCGGTTGTTCTTACCTTAGTTGGTTTGGTATTGATTGCAGTATTGGCGAAGAAGAATATCAAGGGTAATGTGATTATCAGTATCTTGATTACATCTGTACTTTATTACGTATCTACACTTCAGGTTCCGGTACTTGATTTTGGTAACATTGGACAGTCTTTCAAAGACTTTGCTAAAGTAGGTGTTACTGGTGTATTTAAACCAGAAGCTTGGAAATTGGCATTTAGTGGTGCTCATATCGATGGTGTACTCGGAGCAATTATTTTGGTTATTACATTCTGTCTTGTAGATATGTTTGATACCATCGGAACTTTGTATGGAACTGCTTCACAGGCAAATATGTTGGATGAAAATGGTGATCCAATCAACTTGAATCAGGCAATGATGTGTGACTCCATCGGAACCGTAACAGGTGCTGTGCTTGGTACTTCTACATGTACCACATTCGTAGAGTCAGCAGCAGGAGTTGGCGCTGGTGGAAGAACTGGTCTTACAAGTGTTGTAACATCGATCTGTTTTGCGCTTTGCTTATTCCTTAGCCCGATCGCAGCAATTATTCCGTCATGTGCAACTGCACCTGCATTGATTTACGTTGGTGTTCTCATGATGAAGGGATTTGGTAAGATTGATATGGAAGATATTGCATCAGCTGTTACTGCATTTATGGCAGTTATCATGATGGTACTTACATATTCTATCTCAAATGGTATCGGAATTGGTGCTATTACTTACGTTTTAATTACCTTACTTTCAGGTAAGTATAAGAAGAAAGATATCGTAGTAACAATTATTGCATTGTTGTTTGCGGCTAAATTCTTGTTGATTACCATGTAATGGATTGAACATTTTAAATTGCGTGGCGGAGTTTTCTCCGTTACGCAATTTTTTGTTGCCAAGGTTTTGGTTTTTCGGTAAGATAGTAACCAGAGAGTTTGCGAAAAAGCAAACAAGAAGGAGAATGCAAAATATGAATAAAAAAGTATGCGTATTTTTAGCTGACGGATTTGAAGAGATAGAAGGCTTGACTGTAGTGGATCTGCTTCGCCGGGCAGGGGTAGAGGTGACAACGGCTTCTATTATGGGGCGCAAATCAATCGATGGAGCTCATGCCATTGAAGTCATGGCAGATGCTTTAGCGGAAGAAGTAGATTATAAGGCGCAGGATATGTTGGTGTTGCCGGGAGGACTTCCGGGAACGACATACCTTGGCGAGCATAAAATGGTATGCGAGCAAGTGATGAACTTTGCCGAGCAAGAGAAATGGATTGCAGCAATCTGTGCGGCTCCGACAGTATTTGGTAATTTAGGACTATTAGAAGGAAAAGAGGCAACCTGCTATCCATCTATGGAGAAGGAATTGAAATGCGGTTCCTATCGACAGGATTCCGTTGTGGTAAGCGGAAATGTAATCACCAGCCGTGGCATGGGGACGGCCATTGATTTCTCACTGAAACTGATCGAAGTATTGGTGTCGAAGGAAGCGGCGGAGAATCTGGCAAAGGGGATTGTATATGAAAGATAAGAGAAGATGGTGGCGCGCACTATTTCTTCTGGTTTTGACAGGGCTCCTGGTATATGGAACGACAGTGAAAGATTTCGATGCCAAAGGCTATGTACAGGCCACTCTGGATGCCAATTTAAAAGGGGACGTAAAAAGAGCTTGCGACATGATTGAAAATCAATCAGAGGAAGAACTGCTTTCCCAATACGAAGAAGGGGTGGAGAATTTTCTTGCAAATAATATTTTGACCGGAGTAACGGTGGACGAAGGGCAAAGGGACGAATATCTGACACGTTGTCGACAGATTTATCAATCCATGGAGTATGAAGTCGGGATTGCAAGAAAGAAAAATGTCAAAGAGTTTCAAGTGGAGGTTAGCTACCATAAGACGGATGTTATGGTGCGGTTCGTGCAATATGTGGAGGAAGCCTCAGAACAATTTTTGAAGGAAGTGGAGAAAACTACCTACAAAGGAACGGAAGAAGAGATTCGCAGGCAGATGGAAACGGCTTTTCTAAAACGCTCTCTGGATTGCTTACAGCGAGCTTGTAAGGATGCCACGGAAGGCGTAGAAGAGACCATGATTTTTACGGTTTCGGCCGACGAAAAAGGGCTCTTTTCTCTAAAAGAGGGGCAAATGAGCCAATTTATTGAAAAAATACTGTGTATTGACCAAATTCAAGACTAGATATTTTAAAAAAAATGTGATATAATCATTCGACGAGTGTTTATAAAAGAACAGTCATTAGACTTTTCGCTATATATGTAAGGAGGATATTACAAATGAGTTTAAAAGTAGAAACACTGGAAAAGAACATGGCGAAACTCACAATCGAAGTTTCCGCAGAAGAATTAGAGAAAGCATTGCAGGCTGCTTATATGAAGCAGAGAAAGAACATCAATGTGCCGGGATTCCGTAAAGGAAAAGTTCCGCGTCAGATGATCGAGAAGATGTATGGAGCTGCTATTTTCTACGAGGATGCAGCAAATGCATTGATTCCGGATGCATATGCTAAGGCTTATGATGAGTGCGAATTAGATATCGTGTCTCAGCCGACAATCGATGTGGTACAGTTAGAAAAAGGAAAAGACTTCATCTTCACAGCAGAAGTGGCTGTAAAACCGGAAGTAACTCTTGGCGAGTACAAAGGATTGAAAGTTGACAAATATTCTAACAGAGTAACTGCAAAAGAAGTAGAAGCAAAATTAGCAGAAGAACAGAAGAAGAATGCAAGAACAGTAACTGTAGAAGGCCGTGCTGTAGAGAAC
>CAYVDA010000025.1:0-9505 GCA_964450635.1 uncultured Faecalimonas sp.
CTCGCTCTAATTCTCGCTTTTTCTCTCAAATCGTTATCTCCAAGTTCAAGAGCTTTGAGTCCATTTTTTACTCGATATTCATTCAAAAGTCGGAACATTTCTTGTTCCATATACGGTTCGTAATGTCCAACAACCGTTTTTGTAGTGCCATCTTTAAATTTAATAGTAAATTCCTTATCATGGTAATCTAGAATTCTATCTTTACATACTTTACATTCACTAATCGTATATGTTTCACTTTCTTCAATTGGACTTGTATTATGAGAAAGTTTTTTAATAGCTTCCCTATATCTAATTTTTCCACAATCTTTACATTTAGAAATCCTACTACCTTCTGCTTTACATGTAGGTTGTTTTTCTATTACTTCTTGATATGCATGAGTATAATCTGATTCTACAACATTAATATTACCACAGTTCTTACATTTTTTCGTAGTACTCCCCTTTTTTGTGCAAGTTGAAGGAGTTGTTTTTATGACTTGATAGTTGTGATTTGTTTTTTTTACATTTACCGTTCTTATTTTCCCACATCGGGTACATTTATATTTTAAATATCCTTTGTCTGAACAGGTAGCTGTCTTCTTGCTTATAACAACATCTTTATGCTTGATCTTATCTTTTCCTTTATATGTATCACTGCATTTCGGAAGGGATTTGACTGTAACTTTACAACGTGCTTTTTTGTTGGTTCCTCTAACCTTTACCGTTATGGTTGCAGTTCCTTTTTTCTTTGCTTTCACAACACCTTTTTGAGTTACACTTGCAACTTTTCCATTACTACTAGACCAAACCACTTTCTTTTGTGTCGTTTTTTGGGGTTGAAAGGTGGCCTTTAGGGTCCGGCTGGATCCCACATATAAAGTCAGGCTCTTCTGATTCAATGTCACTTTTTTCACTTTGACTTCTTTCTTTGCCGCCTGCACAGTCAAAGGCATGCAGCACAAAAGTGTAAGTAACAGTAAAAACCGATAGCTCTTTCCTCTCATCTTCTCTGATCCTTCCCTATGGTAAAATATTTCCTGCCGCCATGAAGATCTGATACCAATCTTCTCTTGTCAGTTCCACATCGCAGGCTTTGCAGATCTCATCTAATCGGCTTTCTTTCATGGTTCCTGCCAAAACTTGCATATTTGCCGGATGACGAAGGAGCCATGCCACTGCCATGGTGGTGGCAGAAACACCATATTTTTCGCCCAGCTCGGCAAGTGTCGTATTCAATGTCGCAAACTCCTCATTCTGCAAGAAAACGCCCTGAATCATTCCATACTGGAACGGTGACCAGGCTTGAATGGTAATATCCTTTAACCGGCAATAATCCAGAACGCTTCCGTCCCGATCGACTGCCCCATCTGTCAGCATGTTCACTTCCAGTCCATTACTAATCATGGAAGAATGGGCCGCGCTGACTTGAAGTTGATTCGCTACCAATGGCTGTTTTACATATTTTTGTAGCAGTGCAATCTGCATTGGCTTCATATTGGACACACCGAAATAGCGAACTTTTCCGCTCATTTCCAACTGTTCAAATGCTTCTGCAACCTCTTCCGGCTCCACCAAGGCATCCGGACGATGGAGCAAGAGGGCATCCAAATAGTCGGTCTGCAGACGTTTTAACGACTGATCCACAGAATCCAAAATATGTTTCTTCGAAAAATCAAACATCACGCCCGGCACGATTCCGCATTTAGACTGGATAAAAACATCCTCCCTTTTCATTCCCGTTTTCAAAAAAGCTTTTCCGAAAAGTTCCTCGCACTGCCCCGCTCCATAGATATCCGCATGATCGAAGAAATGCACCCCTTTCTCCACGGCATGGGCAAGATATGCCGCTGCTCCATCTACATCTAAGCTATTTAGTCGCATGCAACCTAACACAATGGCCGGCACCTTTTGATCTGTCTGTCCCCATTTAACCTGTTTCATTGTCAATTCCTCCATTCTGATTTCGTTTTTGCACACCAAGCTAGGCATCCACATCAAGCACATCCCGGTATTTCTCTAGCACCATCGTTCCACCTACCGCGGCGCACAGCCTACATATTTTTCCGATTCCATCAATTCCTGCAGCAATCGATATCTCTTTGTTTCCCAGAAAATACGAAAAGGTGCCAGAACCTTATGCAGTTTCTGACACCCTCACCTTCCTACTTATAAAATTTATTATGGGCTTCTCTTTTTTATTTGTCAATCTTTTTTGCAGGATTGTAGGTTATTATTTGGTCTTTCCTTTTTTGACCGTGGACCATGAAGAATAGAAGCGTTTCCCTTCTACGATTTTATAGGTTCGTATCCGTACGTAGTAGGTCTTTTTTGCTTTGAGTTTCTTCACGGTGATGTTTGTCTTACCCGCGCCTTTGATGGTGGTCTTTTTCAGGCCTTTTTTGAAGCTTTTGTTGAGTGCAACTTGGACTTCATAGCCTGTTACTGAGCTCTTCCTAGACCAGGTAATTGTCAATGCCTTTGCCTTTGCTGTTACTTTTTTGAGAGTTGGCTTGGACAAGGTCAATTTCTTGACCGGCACTGTTAATTGTGTCTTTGTTACTTGTTTTTCTTCTTTCCTGCGTCGATAGAACGTCGATTTGCTCATGTTACAGAGTTGCAGTACTTCCTCAGTCTTTAGAACACCTCTCTCCCATTTGTAGACCAGTTCCGAAAATCTCTCCGGCACTTTCTTTTCGGGTCTTCCGAATCGGACGCCTTTGGCTTTGGCAGCGGCGATTCCCTGGGATTGACGTTTCCTGATATTTTCCCGCTCATTCTGTGCCACAAAGGACAGAATCTGCAAGACCAGATCCGCAATAAACGTCCCCATAAGATCTTTCCCCTGTCTCGTATCTAAAAGTGGCATGTCCAGTACGCAGATGTCCACGCCCCGCTCTTTGGTAAGAATGCGCCATTGGTTCTGAATCTCCTCATAGTTGCGTCCCAACCGATCGATGCTCAGAATGTAAAGCAAATCTCCCGGACGTATATACCGTAACATGCTCTGATATTGAGGCCTTGCAAAATCCCTTCCTGACATCTTATCCATGTAAATATTGCCTACCGGCACCCCTTCGCTTAAGAGGGCTATCATCTGCCGATCCTCATTTTGATCTGTGCTCGAAACCCGCACATATCCGTATATCGTATGTTTCATAACTCCTATCCTCCCTTTGTTTTTTCAAATCTTACAACAATAGAAGAAAAGCGAAGTGAAATTCCTGTGAATTTTTATGTGAATAGCATAAAAAGCTGCCGCCTCACGAATTTCCATCGTGAAAGCGACAGCTTTTAAAAATTATTTTTCTTTTTTATTTTTCCGGCACGACAAATGCTGCATCCCCTGGTGTCAGGCTGATGGTGCAGATACCATTTTCTAATGCTACGGTCTGTACCTGTCCACCCTGGTAGATGGTTGCAGAAGTTGCATCTGCAAATTCCAAGGTCATCTTGGATGTATGCTTACGAAGTGGATCTGTATAGTTCACAAGCATGAATCCTTTCTGCTCCCCTTTTGTGAAGCAACCAATGACGGTATCGTATTCCGGGTGTACAGTCAGTGCATCTTCTTTGATTACCAAGTTTTTGAGTTTTACAAACGCACGGGTATTCTCGGTACGAAGCTCGCCCGGTGCAACGAATGCGCCGTAAGCATCGAACTGTGAAAGTATCTCCTCGAACGGTTCAGTGCGACGGATTCCTGCCTGAACGATATCGTAGATACGTTTTTCCCCGTCCGGTCCTTTGACACCAAGCATCTCATTTAAATAAGAACGATAGAGGAAATATTCAAATAGTCTTGCGCCCAACGCCATTCCGACGAAAATCTGCATTGATACTTCTTCCGGCATTGTGATGTCACGGTGTCTGTCATCGAACATTGCTTTCGCATGGAAGGTCTGCACACAGAAACCAAGAACCGCCTTGTCCTCTTCTTCAACGGAAGTATTGTATGCTCTCCACACCTTCGCCGCAGTAAAGTAATCCTCAAGGAAATCTGCCTCAATATAGTCATCACCGATGAACGGATAGTTATCAAGACAAATGCTTCGCTTACAACCTTTTAAGCGACGTAAAATGATATCGCAGTACGCGGTGAGGAAATCTTCATAATCGTAAATCTCGCCATTTCTCGGAACGAAATGGTCCCAGCTCTGTCCCGGTACATGGTTCATATGGAAAAATGCTTCCGGATAATGCTCATTCTTCCAATCGACTAACTTCGTCAGTTTATCGAAAGATGAATATTGCTCAATATGTTTATCCGCCTGCATATCCTGCATAAATGCTACTTCCCATTTTTCCGGAAGTGAGTACATGTATGCTTCGTCTGCCATGTAAAATCCGGTTACAGCCGGAAATTCTTTGAAT
Organism: uncultured Faecalimonas sp.; assembly: GCA_964450635.1. Taxonomy (GTDB): domain Bacteria; phylum Bacillota; class Clostridia; order Lachnospirales; family Lachnospiraceae; genus Faecalimonas. The sequence continues at coordinate 4,354 of CAYVDA010000025.1, forward strand.
TCGTCTGTGATATTTCTTGGTTCCATATCATACGGAGTACCATAGTTCTCTGCATGTTTTTGATAGTCACACTGGAAATAATCTGCATCATTGAACATGTTACGAATCCATACCTGCAGGTCGGCATCCGCGATATTGCGGATGGCCTGCTTGTAGTCTTCACTTAATTTGCCGTCTTTGACAAGTTTTACATCATCTTCTGTCAAAAGACATACATTTGCCCCTAACTCTCTATAATCCTTTAAATCCTGGGCGTCCCAAGGATTCGGAGGAAGGTCTGCAAATTTATAAAATTTGTTACTCATTCTAGTTCTCCTAACGTTGTATCTTTATGAAGCGGCTTTTACCGGGATTACGAAACAACCACCACCCGGCTGTAAGGTCCATTCGAAAGTACCGTCTTTAAGTTCCACAATCTTAGATGTTAAGCCGTTTGCTGTTCCGTAATATACTCTTGCGCAGTTGCAATCACCGAAGTTTAAGGTTACGGTATTTTTAGATTCTACCTGTTTCGGGTCATTGTAGTTTGCAATCATGTAAGCATCCTGACCATCTTTTTTGTAGTAACCTACTAAGATGTCATCGGTTGCTGAAGCACTGGTCAAAACACCATCGGTTGTATTGTCTAAAAGTAATGATAATCCACTATCAGTAACCAATTGCAACGCCTCTGAATTCTTATTAGATGTTCCGGTAATGAATTCAGCACCTTCCCAAGTAAATGTCTTAAGCACATCTGCAAATGGAAGTGCTTCTTTATTAGCACTCTGTACATATCCGTACAAAAGAGTCTGATTTCCCTGAGCATCGATCATACCACTTTCGCTACCGGTAGGCAACGCATTGTAAAGATAATATCCATACATCGTTGCTCCACAAGCCATACCTGCATATAGCTGCATTGAAATTTCATTTTTTGAAGCCTTTTTTTCCGAATCCAACTGTCGAACAGGATGCTCATCCGTTTCTGAAACATTATTCTTTGCCTGAATGTAATAGCTAAAGATATTCCCTTGTTCTTTCGCCTTATTGGCTACTGTCAGCATCGTAATTAGATAATATGGAGAAATGCCTGTTTCTTTCCACTTATCTACACTCCATGTCTGTTTTCTTTCCAAATTCAACCCACTTCCAAAATACTTATACTTCGTTGTTCTTGTATCATATCCCAAAGGATACAAGTCAAAACATAATGGTGTCTTATTAGATTCCACATTTTTTAATACTTCTTTATTATAACTATCAAAGAATGTAGCATATGCACTTAAAGTTGGAGTTGCTTTCGGTGCCACCTCATAATGATTATATCCGTATATGCCAACCTGATTGATGAAAAAGTATTTGTCTGCAAAATTCTTATTGAACATGTCTGTCATACTATTGATATCTTCAAATGTCATCAAATCTTCTTTGCCAACATATTTATTTGATGCATCTTTAACTTCTGCTGTGGTGAAAGGTTCATCTCCTGCATATACACCATCAATAACATCTTTGTATAATTCCAACAAATCCATAATGTCTGTTGTAAAATAATCTTTCTTGTTCGATGCATTTCGAATCCATACATTTAAACCGGCTTTATCTAGATTATCAATAGATACACGATAATCGTTGGTATATTGGAATTTATAGGTCTTATCAAGGATATATGCTGTACCATCAATATTTAAAGTGGTTCCTGCTTTTAATGTATAGGTATCTTGATACTTAAATAGCTCACTGTAATTGAAGGTCAAATTAACAATTCCATCACCTTCGCTTAAACCAACCCAACTAATACTAGGGGCCCCTTCAGATATTTCCAATTTCACATCATGTACATTACCGTTCTGATCTTTCATATCCCTCAATAAAAAGTCATGTGATTTTTCACCTGGTAGACTCGTAATATTGGTCGATACTTGAATATACTTCTTCTCCGTGTTAGATTCAGCCGACCTAAAAGTTAATTCCAAACAGGTCTTTCCAGTTGTATCAACCTCAGCCTCTTCTGTAGTCATTAATACATAATATTCTGTTGGATGAGCAGTCTCATGCATAGTATACTCACCTGTTACTGTTGCTGTATTAAATCCGGCAGCCTTGTATTCTTCAATTTTTTCCGGATTAGTTGGATCTGCAGGACGGTCAGCAAATGTGATATACTCTCCACCGCCGTTGAATTTATTTTCTGCAAGCATGTATTCTTTGGTCTGTTCTACCAACGCGCCCCACTCATTATCACCCACAAGAATTCTTCTCAAGCATCTAAGATCTATATCCGTGAGTTGATTATCACCTGTAATGTCCAAGGATGGTGTGACTGTGACGTTATTCTTCTGCGCATTCTTCAAGCAAACTAAATCTTTGGAATCAACTTTACAGTTAACATTGGTATCCCCTGAAATTATCGGTGTATTACCGTCCTCTGTCCATGGTGCATTCGTCCATGTATTGGTTTTTTCATCATATTTTGCATGAAATGCTTTTTCTACAACAGCTGCTTTACCATTATAGTAAATCACAGAACCAGCCATAATTGTAAGAACTTTATTCGCATGCGGTAAATCTGTAAAAGCAATTGTTTTAGATCCTTCTCCCGTGTAACCATAAAGTTTAAAGTTCTTTGCTTCTAATCCGTTAACAAACACCGTTCCAGAAAATGATAACTGTGTACTATTCGCTGGTACATCCAAGTTCGCGAAGTTACCAATCTGTACTAGATTCTCAGTCTGGTATGCGATGTGTCTATCTTCGTTCAATGCAAGTTTTCCTACAACCTTATAATCAACACCCGCGACTCTAATTGTTGCACCATTGTCGTCTGAGCGATAAGCCTTCCAAGCACTTCCGTCCCACCAACAAATATGGTCTTGCTGTAATTCATATGTTGCATCGGCTCCTACTAACTTTGTACCTTTTGACAAAGTATAGCACTGTCCATTTGCAAAACTTTTATTAAATGTCAAGGTTAACACCAACGTCCCCTCCGCGTCTAACAACTTCGCTGTTGGTTGCTGTGTCACATCGGTATCAGATGTCATCCTCAACTCTACATTATTATTAGCTGGACGTGCCGAAACCGGCAACGTTGTATCAAACTGAAGTACGTTTGCATCTGCCCAACGATAAGTCATTGTAAACGATGTATCTCTTTCCGCCGGAATCTCAGCGACGCGCTCCCATGTGTAGCTGATGGAACCATCTTGCTGAGTCGTACCTGTCGAGCGTTGATTGAACGTCTCCGTAATAACAACCGCTTTATCTCCATAATAAATCACAGAATCTTTCTTAATTGTAAGTATCTTGCCCTTATGCTTAATTCCATTAAGACAAATTGTTGAAATTGAAGATTTATACCCTATAAACTTTGGATCCTTCACTCTCACGCCATCAAGCAAAACAGTTCCTGAAAAACCAAGTGATGTATTGTCAGCTGACAATCCAAAATCATGGAAGTTATTAAACTGTACCAAATTGTCATGTGTGTAACCTGCTGTTAATGCTTTTCTGGCTACAACTTCTTTTTCAGTTCCATCCACTGTTATAAATGCCTCATTTGTTTTTTCCATACTCCATGCAGAGCCATTCCATGTGAATGTATAATCTGCATCAAGATAATATTTTTTACCATCTGTAAATCCGAACAATGCTTTAGCTGGAAGCTTATATTGTTGTCCGCTTGTGAGTGTAGCATTTAAATTCAACACAAATACTATTCTATAATCTTCCGCTTTTTTCATAGCAACATATCCTATATTAGCCACCTCATTACTGGTTTGATCTATTTCACATCCATTATCAGTAGTGAGAAAATCCTTACATGGCGTATCCGTCGGAAGAGATGTCTTAACTTCAATTGAGTTATTAGTTCCTCCAATAAGCTCAAAGCCAAAATGTCCATCTACAGTTGTTTCAGAGTCTGCCGCTTTGGCAGACTCTGTTGCAATCCCCGACATCCCCGTTGTCAGGATCATAACCAATGTTAATAAAAAAGATATTATTCTCTTACTAATCTTTCTCATATTATCATTCCTTATTTCACTTTTACGCTCTTGCTGTATTTAGCCCATGCAGAAGCGTTGCTTCCTTTGTATGTGCAAATACGAACGTAATATTTCTTATTCTTCTTAAGACCTGTAATCTTCTTAGATACCGTCTTATTCTTGTTAATAGTTACCGTTTTTACATTTTTCTTAAAGTTCTTATCGGTAGAAACCTGAATCTTGTATCCTGTTGTTTCTGTTGCCTGTTTGCTCCATTTTACAGTCAAGGATTTCTTACCTGCTTTTACAGAAGTTACTTTTGTAGCCTTTGGATTGATTTTCCATGTAAAGGTCTTGCTTCCTGCGTAGTTTCCTTTCAAAGTTACTGTTACTTTGTAAGTTCCCACTTTCTTGGCTGATACAGTACCGCTTACGCTATACTGAGAAGTTGCAAGTGCTTTTCCTTTGCTATCTTTTACAGTCACTGTAACTTTCTGTGTCTTTTTGTCGTATGTTACAGAAGTCTTGTTGATGCTGATTTTAGAAGCTGCAGCAATGGTAGTTTTGCTCTTTACTTCGCCACATGCACATTTTTCTGTAATGCTTCCTGCTTTTGTAGTTGTTGCTTTCACAACCGTCTTCACATATTTGTGAGTGTGTACCGGTTCCTCCGGTTCCGGCTGTGGTTCTGCAAAATCTGTTCCATTAAATGTGAAAGTATAGTCTTCTGTCAAAGTATAAAGGACATCACTGCCTCCAAACTTAAATACAGAATCTTTTCCTAAAGTAAAAGTATCGCCTATAGCAAATGCATCGTTGAAATTGAAGGTGAGCACTACCTGGCTCTCTCCTTCCGGTTTTGCCATACTTATCCATCCAATGCTATGTGAACCACTCTGCTTGATATCACATCCTTCTGCATCTACAAGGAAATCTGCGATTGTCAGATCTGTTGGTAAGTTTGTATTTACTTGAATCAGCTTTGCTGCTCCGTATCTGTATGTAAAAGTCAGATTTTTCTTCTCCGGTACTGTTGGCGGAGCCGGGTCTGGATCTGTTACATCTGCTTTCAAGCTCCATACAGAACCATCAAATGTGAACTCATAATCTTTTGCCAATGTATAAAGGGCATCACTGCCTCCAAACTTAAATACAGAATCTTTTCCTAAAGTAAAAGTATCGCC
>CAYVDA010000025.1:9605-24553 GCA_964450635.1 uncultured Faecalimonas sp.
GTAAGTTTGTATTTACTTGAATCAGCTTTGCTGCTCCGTATCTGTATGTAAAAGTAAGTTCCGGTGTCTCTGCTGCCTTTACAGACATCATGCCTACATTGGATAAAATCATGGTCATTGCCATGATAAGTGCCAAACCAAGGGATGCCAATTGTCTTTTCATTGTTTTCATGTTTGTTTCCTCCTTTTTACTTGCACGTACCCAGCAAGAGGGTACGTGCGTTTATATCATCCAGATCTTCTTAAAGTCCGAAGAAGGATCTGGCCTTGCTTAAGAGCATGCTCACGAATGAGACTTTCTGAACGGTCTTAGCACCTTCTGCTACAGTCTGAGGAACTTCTGTAACATTTGTCCACACGCTTCCGTCCCATTTTGCATTAAATGTATTCGTTACAACAACAGCTTTGTCGCCGTAGTAGATTACAGAACCTGCCTTAACAGTCACTACTTTTCCTGAATGTGAAATGTTGTTTAAGGTAATGGTCGTCTTAGCCGGATAACCAAGAATCTCTACCGTATTTACCTTGTTACCATCCAAGAAAACTTCACCATCAAAACCTAACTTTGTGTTTTCTGCAGCCACACCGAAGTCATGGAAGTTATCAAACTGTACTAATGTAGGTGCTGTATATCCGGCTGCAAGAGAAACTCTGTCTACAACCTCTTTTTTGCCATCTTTTGTATTGACATATTCTTTCTTCGGTGCAGCTGGGATCTCTGCAACTGTCGTCCATGTTTTACCATCGTATTTCGCATTGAAGGTCTTCTTTACGATGACAGCCTCTGTTCCGTGATAGATGACAGAGTCTTTCTTGATGGTCAGGACTTTATTCTTCAGAGATAATTCTTTGAAGCAAATGGTTGGTGCATTCGGATATCCTACTACCAACGGATTCTCTACGGTTACACCATTTAATAATACGGTTCCGCTGAAGGACAATGGAGTATCACTTTCCTTCACACCGAAGTTGTAGACATCACTGAACTGTACCAAGTTGTCTGCTGTATAATGAGTCTTCAGTTCTACTTTTCCAACAACTTTTAATTTCTTGCCGTTTACGGTTACATATTCATCCTTCGGAACTGCCGGTACATTCTTCACATTCTTCCATTCTTTTCCATTCCATTTTGCATTGAAGGTCTTCTTCACAACCACTGCCTGATCTCCATAGTAGATGATTGCACCTTTCAGGATGGTAAGCAATTCTTTGTTGTGCGCTGCCTTTAAGCAGATGGTAGTATTCTTCGGATAACCAACCATGTTTACGTCATGTACTAACTGTCCGTCAATCATTACGGTACCTTTGAAGTGTAATGGAGTATCCCCTTCCTTCACACCGAAATCGTTGACATTTACAAACTGTACTAAGTTATCCTGTGTATACTGTGGATCCAATGCTACATTGGCAACCACTTTGTATTTCTTACCGTCTACCGTTACATAAGTATCTTTCGGAATTGCCGGCACTTTGCTGACTGCTGTCCAGGTCTTACCATTCCACTTCATATTGAAGGTCTTGGTAACTTTGACTGCGGTCTTTCCGTAGTAGATTACGGAATCTTTCATAATGGTGAGCAAGTCGCCATCGTGTGGTGCTTTCAGACAGATGGTGGTATTGTTCTTATATCCTACGAACTGTACATTATTAATCTTCTGTCCGTCTACCATGACTGTACCATTGAAGTTCAATGGGGTATCGTCTTCTTTGACACCGAAATCATTTACATTAGTAAACTGTACGACATCTTTTGTGGTATATCCCGGTACCAATTCTAATTTGTTTACCAACTCGTATTTCTCACCATTTACGGTTACATATTCTGTCTTTGGTGTAGCCGGAACTTTCGCTACTGCTACCCAATCTTTGCCGTTCCACTTCATATTGAAGGTCTCTGCCACTTTCACAGCTATCTTACCATTGTGTACTACGGCGCCTTTCTTAATGGTCAGGACTTTTCCGTTATGCGGCACTTTGAAACAGATGGTATCCACTTTCGGATATCCTACGACTGTTACAGTGCTTTCACTGATCTTCTTACCATCTAAGAGTAAATCTCCGCTGAAGGTAAGTGGTGTATCTTCTTTCTTCACACCGAAGTTATAGAAGCTTGTAAACTGTACCAAATCTGCTGTGCTGTATCCCGGTACCAAAGTACGTTCGCCTGCACAAGAGTAGGTCTTGCCATCTAATGTCAACTTGGTATAAGTATTTGCCATATAGATCTCTTTGAAGGTTACGCTTACGCCATCTGCAACAGCATTCATATCCTTCGGTCCAAAGATGAGCTGAATCCCCTTTAACTCTTTGTCATATGCTGTGACATCGATTTCGAACTTGTTCATCTTGCCCGTATTCTTATCATCAAGCGGGATGGACTGCATCAGCTGTCCGTCGTAGTCGTATACACGGATGTTACCATATTTGGCATTGCTTACGTTCATATTCAATACTAAGGTTGTATTGCTTCCTTTTGCCTGTGCTTTCGGGAAGAGCATGCGGATACCGGTTACAATGCCCCAGTTTCCGGTGCCGATATCAACTTTCAGACCGCTCTTTGTCAAGGTTCCTGCTAAGGATTTCGGACGATATCCTTCGTGTTCCTGTGCAGTACTGAAGTTTAAGTGTTCACTGATCAGATCCATATACAACTCATCATCGAAGGTTGCAAGTTTGCTTCCCGGATCGATACCATATACCCCAGTGCTCTCCTCACCATCTAAGGTCAGTGCGCCATCTCCAAGCGCTGTTACACGGATGTAACCTTTCTTGCCTTCTAAGTTATAGCTGGTTCCTTTGATTGTCTCTTCTTTGCCATTTAAGTTCACTAAGTATCCGGTTGCCCCTTCTACTTTCTTCCAGGTTGCTTTCTTACCGGAAATGGTAACTTCAGCCTGTGGCAATTTCTCAGCGATAGAGATGCTGTCAATGTAAACCGTCATGTTATTATAATATCCGGCTTTTCTTGAGAAGCAGAGCTGTAAGGATTCTGCCGGTTTTCCGCCCTCATAGAACGTCGTATGCGGATTGTAAGTTCCTTCCGGATAGACACCGATTGCCTGTACGGTAGCGGCATCAATATAATAGGTTTTCCACTTTCCAACCTCTACACCGGATACGGTAGTAGAGAATGCTCTTGTGGTAGAGTCTTCTTTTCTAAATTCTACGTTATTTCCTGCAAATAGCATGGTATCTGTCAGGTTCTCACCTTCCACCCAAAGTCTCACAGCAAGATATTTCTCTGCCATATCTTTCTGGGTGAATGTCTTTGCAAAGTAAAGACGGATGGTGTTATTACCATATCCTGCCGAGTTATTGAATCCCATGTCAATCTTGAATACGCCCTTTGCGCCTTCGTATTCTTCTAACCAGGAATCACTGTAATCGTTTCCAATCTTGTAATACTGGTTTGCATCACCGGCTTCAATATAGTTGGTGTAGCCTTCGTATGCATAGTCTGCCAAATATCCGCTTGTCATTGCCTCAGACGGCTTCCAAGTACGGTCTTTGACTTTCCAGATTGCTTCGTTGCTACCACTGTTGCCATATTTATCCGTTGCAGTCAATACATATTTGAACTGACCAAACTCTTTGATTTCATAAGAGTTATTCATATCACGATAGGTCACTTCTTTGAAATCTGCATCTTTCTCGCCCTTGAACATCAAAGTACGGGTAAGTTCGATTCCATCATCTTTGGATGCATCCGCAATGTCATAGAGCGGAAGTTTGTTCGGCACGTCTTTGTTCAAATCCTGTAAGAACAGACCGTTCGGTACGCCGGTAAAGGTAATCACCGGACTCTGGGTATCCTGAATGGCAAATTCTACCGTCTTGGTCGTCTTCTTGCCTTCTTTATAAATGTAGTGTAATTCATATTTTCCCGGTTTCAGATTGAACATCGCATATTCATCTTTTAATACGCTCTTGTCGCCCAGATTCTCTACCTCATAAGTCACATTATAGGAAAGGATCTCACCGAGACCATTTTCCACATGTGCCATCGGAAACTGAATCGCTTCGTTGGTATATTCTACCGTTCCATCTACTCCCATTTCTCCATCTAGAACGATCATGGTCTTATCGCCGAGGAGGTTGTAACCAAGTACAACTCCTCCTGCGATAACAAGCAGAATACCAACAAGAATCGCTATCTTCGTCCATTTCTTTTTCATTGTATCTGCTCCCTTAAATTATTTGTTCTGAATCTTGTACTGTTCCATACGGTCAGCCCATGTGGATTTGTAAGAAGTAATGGTGCTTTCGTAAATATCTTTGGAAGATACTGCCTGTTTGGTATACAGGTTTGCGCTTAATGTTCCACCGCTGGCTTTGTTGTCTTTGTACCAAGCAAGACCCATAAATCTTCCAAGTGGTTTATCGAATTTACCGAAGTCTACTACAACAGCATCTTTTGTAATTTCCTGGATACTCTTGGTGTAGTTACTTACTTCAAATCCCATATCTTCTGTAGTCGGTACGTATCCATAGTTTAATACGTTCAGACCGTTTGCTGCTTTTGCTGCTAATTTCTGTGCTTTGTCAGATGTTATGTAAGCAAGGAATTCTTTAATTTCCGGTACGTTCTGTGCTGTCTTTGTGATAACCCACTCACGACATACAAGTTCCGCCATCATATTTCTTGCTTCTTTTACAATCTCAACGTCTGCTTCTTTCACACCCTTCGGGCATTCTTTGGTTGTTCCGTCTACATAATCGATGACTGCAGAGAGAGTTGCATCATCTTTGATGCTTGGTGTTCTGTCGATGATAGAGCTGTTAACCGGCATCTTCATCATCTGTACATCCTGCTCCTGGACAATGCCATCTTTGATATATGGAAGCATCTCCTGCTCACCTGCTGAGGTATTATAGTAGAATGCGATCGGATATTCTTCTGCACCTTTGAATCCACCATCATAGAGCAAGAATTCTGCATCTAAGAAGGAAAGGCTTTCACATTTGGAATGAATAAATTCTACCCCATTGCGTCCCTGACATAAAGTCTCAACCAATTTGTATGTATCTTCGATTGCATCTTTGTTCTGTACGATATTTTCCGGTGACTTCTCTGCCACTTTCCATTTGTTGCCATCTTTGTATTCACAGTTGAAGAAGTGGTTGAAGTTCTCAAGACCAACTCTCTGTGCAAACCATACTTCGTAGCAGTACTGCAAGTAGTTTGCTCCACCTGTGGTATCACTTCCTGCAAATGTTGTCAAGAATACATCGTTGTTAAATAAATCTTCTCCCATTTTCAGAAGTTCTTCTGTGGTCTTTGGAAGCTGCCATTTGCCTTCGCCTAAAGTCTTGTCAAGTAATGTCTTGTTGTAAGACCAGTGCCATCCAAGGAAGTTGGTTGCAGGCATCTGATAGATCTCGCTACCTTCTGTATAGTAATCTACCCATTTCTGTCCAATCTTGTCTCTTACTTTCTTTCCTTCTTCTCCCGGAACATCCATGTCCATCAGATCAGAAAGTTCTGTCAAAGCATTCTGTTTGTCGAACATATCTACTTCGATAAAGTAGAAATCGTAAGTACCTGTCTGACCTGCAATCTTCGTTCTTGCACCGTCGTTGTCAGTACTTGCCTTTAATTTGATGTAAACATCCTGGTTTACATTATCCATGTAATCCTGTACCACTGCCTGAAGCCAGTCAGAACCGAATCCACCTTCGTAGTAACATAATGTAACTTGTTTGCTTCTGTTCTTGTATTTTTCATCATTGATAGTTCCCTCATCACTGGAACTTCCGCCACATCCGGCCAATGAAAATACAAGTACGAAACTTAATAACATTGCTAAAATTCTTTTCATTTTTTGTTTCCTCCTGTTTTTAAATCCTATCTATAAGTTACCCTTTGATACCGCCGCCAATCTGGATGTCCATCAGCTTCTCCTGGAAGATTGCAAACAGGACAATGGTTGGTAGCATACAAAGCAACATGGCCGCAAAGTACGCCGGATAGCGCTGCATACCTGCTGCTGTGATGACAAAGGTTCTAAAGTAGTAAAGTCCGGTCGACAGAGTCGGGAGATCCGGATAGTACATCAATGAGTTCTCAACACCTGCCCAGAACATAATGAAATCTGAGAGCATAAGAGCTGTCATCGGGGAAATGGCATGTGGCAGCATAACTTTGAAAAATACAGTCGCATGACCTGCGCCATCGATGAATGCCGCTTCTGCATATGCCCAGTCGATACTTGCGAAACAACTGTACATAATGATAAGGCCGGCACCCCATGTATTTGCCATTACAAATACGTATGCATAAGAGTTATAACCACCCAAAGCATCTACGTATTTCAATACACCTGACTGGTTACCGATAATCGGAATCATCATCGTAATTAAGCTGAACCAGTAGATGAAGTTACGTCCGAAGAAGCGGTACTTCGCACAGACGTAAGCTCCACAGGAACAGAGGAACACACCCATCACCGCCGGTACAGCTGAGAACCAGAGGCTGTTCACGATCATCTCCGGAACGCCGGTTCCTTCGTGCTTCAAGCTGGTCCAAGCTTCCACGTAGTTCTGAAGTTTCAATCCTTCCGCCGGCCACGGGAAGATGTTAAAGTAATATTCCTTGTAGTTCGATACCGATGCAAACAATGCATAGATATACGGGATAATGAGGCAAATCATGTAGAGCAAGAAGATTCCACTGATCACCCACATTGCCGGAGAGATACGTCTTTTTTCTTTGAATTTTCTATTCTTTCTCATTAGTACGTCACCTCCGGAGTTACTTTATTAAGTACGTATCTTGATACAACCAATACCGGGATACCAAGCAGGGTGAATACAAGACCAACTGCTGCCGGATAGTTGTAAGATGCGTCGATGACCTGACTAAACAGCCAGTAACCAAGGGTCGTCGTATCGGCGGCACCCTTTGTCATGTAAAGGATTGGTCCGCTGGCGGTAAACAAACCGCAAAGTGACATCAAGAAGAACGTTGCATAGGTTCCAAATGTCAGCGGGAAGATGAGAGACCAGAATTCTCTCCAGGTACTGCAACCGTCTAATTTCGCCGACTCCAATACTTCCACCGGAATACGGTTCATGGCACCCATATAGATCAGATATGTAGTACCGATTCCGGAGAATAACATGATAATAATAATGGTCTTGGTCGCTGTCTCCGGTCTTGTCAGAAGGGAATGGTATTCCACTCCGAACACTTTATTGCAGATCTGATACAACGGTCCTCCTACACGGATCAATTCCATATAGATTGCGGAAGTTACAACGCCCGGAATCAAGCATGGCATGTAATACACGAACCGGAAGGTCTTATATCCCGGTATCTTCTTATACATAAAGTAGGCTGCCACGTAACACAAGAACTGCTGGAACAGACCAAGGACGAAATATTTTAAGGTATTCTTCAGTGCAAGTAACAGAACGCCGTTCCCTTGCATGTCAGCCCAGAACATCCTGAAGTTACGGGTTGTAAATGGATCCACAAACGGCTCTCCTTCCGAGAAGGCAAGTAAGACAGAATAACTGTTGGTCGCAAACCAGCGGAAGATTCCGTATAATGCCGGCAAAGACATAATGAATAAAAATGGTCTGGCACTTTTACTCAAGGAAAGCGGCATGTTGGATCTGTTTTTTCGTTTTCTTTCTTTTTTCATGGTTTCTTATGCGCTCCTTACTTTGGAATCACGAAGGCTGCCTGACCTTCTTTTAAGATCAGCCGTAAGTCTCCATCTTTTGTCAAATTAACTTGCTTGGTTCCCTCTTCGGTATATACCAAAGCCTGAGAACATCCCTTGAAGTTCAAGGTAACTGCATTGGTCTGCTTCAGTGCCGGGTTGGTAAAGTTGACAGCCATATAGCCGTCCTGTCCATCTTTCTTAAAGCATCCAACGACCGTATCATATCTGCTGTTGATAGAATTCAAAACGCCGGTATCTTCAATGGTCATACCATCTACTTCACCAAATACATCATCTTTTCCACTTAACTCGCCCTTCTTCACAGTCAATCCCTGCCAATCAAAAGCAAGTACTACTTTCTGGAATGGAAGCGCTAATTCGTTCGCACCTTTGATGTAATCATAGATACGTTTCTCACCAGTCTCATCTACTATACCGTACATTCCTAATGTGCTGTAAGTTCTCCAACAGAAGTACTCGAACATGCTTGCTCCACATGCCATACTGGTGTACATCTGGAAAGTAACATCCTGCGGAGACTCAATGTCTCTGGAACGGTACTGCTCAATATGTGCCTGGTTCTGGAATGTCTGAAGACAGATGCATAGGTTTGCCTTCTGATCTTCCGCTACGCTAGCATTATAATCTCTTGTAATATTTGCCAAAGTCAAGATATCTGCCAGGTAGTTGGTGTCAATGGCATTCTGCTCAGTTAACGGGTAATGGTCCATACTGATGCTTCGTCCACCGCTTGTTAATTTTCTTAAAATAGTGTCTACATAATGCTGGATAAATGCTGCATAATCTCCATCATTCCAGTGGTCATAAGAAGAACTTGGTACGTGGTTGATGTGCCAGAATTCATCCGGATAATATTTGTTCTTCCACTCTACCAGTTTGCCCATCTGATCCATTGCACACCACAGACTCTCATCTGCTTCTGTGTCCAGATTATCTTTCAATGTCTCTTTGTAAAGCTCATCTGCCATATAGAAACCGGTTACCTGTGGAAATGCATCAAATTCGTTGGTAATCTTTCTTGGCCGCATGCTATATGGAGAACCATAGTTGGAACCTTCCTTTGCTTTATCCAAATCGAAGTAATCTCCATCATTCCACATGTTACGGATCCATACGTTCAATCCCAACTCTCCTAATTTTTCAATGGCTTTTTTGTATGCATCACTTAATTTCCCATCTTCGGTCATCGGAACATAATCTTCTGTCAGAACGAAGGTGTTGAAACCTGCATCCGTATACAGTTTCATCTCTTTTTCGGACTCTACGTTCGGTGTAGCATCTACAATCGTAATAAATTCTTGATCCGTCTCATAGTCTGCCGGATTGAGAGTCACTTTTGTCTTGCTGCCGCTTCCTGCACATCCTGCCATCATACAGCCTGCCAGTGCCAAAGCAACAACCTGTGTCAATCGCTTTTTCATCATCTTCCTCCTTCTTTATATGATTTCTTTTCCTAAAAGCTTACAGAATCCATAATAGACACCAAAGGTCCAGCCAAGCATCGCCGGCATCTTATATTCATCTACTACTTCTACATTTCCCTGTTCTACATTGTATTTCTCCCAGAAGTTACCTGTCTGTTCGAAACACTTCTCAACCAAATCAACGTATTTCTTCGCAATACGAAGAGCCTCTTCTTCATATCCATAGCGAAGGAGTCCGTCTACCATAACTCTCTGCATCGGCGGCCATCCATTCGGATATCCCCACTGGAAGTTTCCTTCGATATGGTCACATTTCTCACAGGAAGCTACGCCATATTCCATCTCGATTCTCGGCAGGATGCTAAGAGCTGCTTTTGCCTCTTCCTCCGTTGCCATTCCTACATATAATGGATAGAATGCAGCAACACTTGCCACCTCGCCCAATTCTTTCTTTTCTAAATTATAATCGAAGAATACGCCATTCTCATCTTTGAGGTAGGTTCGCATCAATTCTGCACGATGCTCTCTTGCTTCTTCCCACTTCGCTGCTTCTTCCGGAAGGTCTAATTCTTTTGCAAAGTATGCTAACATATCTTCCTGTGAATACAGCAAGCTGTTCAAATCAGCCGGCGCATATTTATAAGTCTCATGTCTCATTCGTGGATTGAAATCCCATCCACTCTCGCCGGTAGAGAAGTTCCCTCTTGCGATCTCTTCGTCACTGACATTCGGTTTATAACCAATTCGTCCGGTCAGATCCCGCACACCGTCTGCTACTTTCTTCGGCGGCAGTGGTTCGCAATCATAATGATTCAATCCAATGTCGGAATTTCTCTTGGTCATCCAGAATCCGTGCTCTTTCTTCAAGGATTCATAAGCACCTTTCAACCATTCCTTATCCGGTACTACATCATAATATTCCCGAATCATCAGCCCTAAAAATGGTGGCTGGGAATTGTACTCAAATCCCACATTATTACCATTTGGAACAAAACCATAACGATCTAGCATATGTCTCAAATCGTCGATGTTATTTCTCGCTTGTTCGGTATCTCCTCGCATCAAAAGCCCCGGATTGGCAAAATAGCTATCCCAGTAATACATCTCCTGGAACATATCTGCCACGCTTGGGATGATATATGGATACGGAAGTCCGATCAAGGCCCCTTTATCTTCCGGATTATACCGGATGGACAGAGGCAAATTCTTGTCTATGTACTCTTTAATGGTCATAGGCTCCTCCTTTTTCTGCGATCAATTCCCATGTGCCGGAGGAAAGGGTAAAATCAAATCTTCCTTCCTCATCCGCCTGGTATGTCTCGCCATTGATCTTATTCTTCATCATTTTATAAGAAGACGGGAAAACTACCTTTCCGGTCAATTCTTTCGGTATCTGCACATGAAGAAGTAGTCTCTCTCCTTCTCTTCTCCATGCCACTTCTGCCTTACCATATGCTGTCATTTTATCTGCTTTTGCCTCGGTCAGGCAATCTGTAAAATATGGATGAATTCCCATTTCCTTCCTATACATAGAAAACAAATCCAATCCAGCCACTCTCTCGTACATCCAACTACATACACTTCCATACATCGGATGACAGTGAGACAGATCTCCTCCCCCTTTGACAAAACGGCTGTTCTCATTGCCATAGTAATAATCCGGCCAATGTTTGCTCCAATGTTCTGCAAATGTGGTATCCCCTTCCATCAACTGATAGAAGGACGGGTAGGTCTTTGTAGTCATCATCTTATAAGCAATCTCACCCATGCCATGTTCTGTCAGATAATTCAACATTATCGGCATTATCACAATTCCGGCATCCAGATGATACTCTGTCTCAATGCTATAATGATGTCGCACTTTTTCTTGCAATGCCTTCTCATATGCTTCCGGTACAATGCCCGTTGCCAAGGCAAGCACATCTTCCCCTTGCACACCATTGCCATATTGGAGTTTCTTCTCATCGAAGAAAACCCGGTTCACAGCTTCTGCCAGTGCTTGCTTCTTCTGCTCCCATGTAGGAGCTTCATCCTTGTAACAGATCTTCGCAATCCACTGTGCCACATCCAATGCCATATAATAGCAAACCGTATTAATATAATATAGGTTAGAAGTGACCGTATCCGGCGCCAACCAATCTCCCAACATCCAATCATGGTCATTGGAGCGAATCACACCGTCTGCATCCGTATGTCTTTCATAGAACTCAAGCCATCTGCAGATTGCCGGATAGCCTTCCTTCAGGATTGCTTCTTCTCCCGTCAAACAGTATAGATTCTTAGTCACACTGCACAGAGCATTGCCCCAGGCATAGCCACCGCCACCGCCAAAATCCGGTGCCGTATTCGGAATTCGTCCTGCCTCTGTCTGACTATCAAGCAAATCCCGAAACCATTTATCATAAAAGCGAAGCACATCTCCGTTATAGTAGGCTGCCTTCATCACTAACTGTCCATCCCCGGTATAAGGACGTTTCTCACGATGCGGACAATCTGTCAACAATCCGCTGTGCATATTGCAGCGCAAGGTCTGTTCAAACATCTCGTTGGTTCTTACCAGCACATCCTCACTACAGGTAAAATGTCCGTCTTTTTCCAAATCCATGGAAATAAAGAGGGATTCTATCTTCTCCACCGTCGTATGTGCCGGTTTTTCCAAAAGCACATATCGGTAAGCGAACCAGCTAAACAATGGTTGAATCTCATTTCTCCCCTCTGCCAGTACGTAATGGTTCTCCTGGTAGATATCCATGGTCGCCCCCGTCTTCGGGTGGGCGTCATGCCATGCGCTGGTCTCGTAATTCGGCATGCCATCTTCCCCCAGCACCTCTGCATATCGAAGGGTAATTCTATCTCCCCTTTGACCTTGCAGGATTAGCTTCAGGCCACCGCTGTGGTTGACCCCGAAATCATACAAGGTTCCAGCTTCTATCTCCCTTACTTCTACCGGTTCATAGGTCCGAATCACCCGATCCGGTTCGCAAGCCGGCTCTACCAGTTCCCCGTCCGGCTCCTTCGCCAAAACACTTAACTGATACGCGCCCGGTTCTTCGGAAAAATCAACTCGGTCTCCCACATATAAGGTGGATCGATAATTCTGCTCCCGCACCAGAGTATCGGTGTCGCTTCCGATTACCTTCTCTCCTTGTGCATCCTGTATCTGTAAATCATAGATCAATTTGGCTGTGCCGAAGGAATAATCCATCTCACAGGTTAGCCGGTCAGTATCTTCGTAATATCCATTTGCCACATCTACTTCCAGTATATTCTCTCCCGGCTTCAAGAATCTACGTATATCATAGGTGTAGTAGGTAACCCGGTGTGAACGGCTCTTCTCTAACAGACTGTTCTCCGGATTCTCTCGCGTATTATAATCCGTTACAAGCGGTTGGTAAAAACAATCGTCTAATTGATGTCCATTTACCATGGCTTTGAAATAACCCAAACCACAAATATGTAAATCGGCCCTTCCCACATCTCCCTCTACCAAAAAGGGTTTAAAAAACCGTTTTACCCGGTAGCCGGATTGGGGTGCCGTAATCCATTTTCCTTGGATTTTCCTTGTCTTTCTTGTTTCTCCATTCATTTTTCGTCTCATTGCACCACTCTACTTCTATTTTACATTTATATCTTAGTCGTTTTGACTATTTTATTCTATCATATAATTGACAGATAGTTGCTCTCTATTGACATTTTACAAAAAATGATTTGTCAGTGCAAGAAAAATAGTATATGCTAAGGACAAAGCAGGAGGATACAAGTATGGAGCAACATAATTTTATCATTTTGGACGATTGGATGACGACCTCTGAAATGCCCTTTCATTCGAAGATTACCGAGGGCGATGACGACAATATCTACCATGCCCATGATTTCTACGAGATATTTTATATATTGGACGGGAATCTTTCCTATGATATCAACGGGGAAACCATGAAGCTTTCCACCGGAGACATGGGATTCGTGAACAAAAGTGACGTCCACTCTTTCTTCCGTGGACCAGGAAATACTTGCAAACACCGGGATATCATTATCCGCACGGAGCTTTTTGAATCTGTCTGCCAATTTATCGGCAAGGATTTCGAGGAAGCTTACATGCACAACGATCTCCCGAAAGTGATCTCCCTTCCTTTTAGTAAGATCGAGCAATATGAAGAACGAATTGTCAACCTTGTAACCGCTCCTCCGGGCCTTAGTTCTGACCTGCAGGTTGCCCACATCAAGACGTTGCTGGTATCCTTGCTCAACTGCCTGCTTGCTAAAGAGCACGAACGAGATCATCAATACTATCCGATGTGGTTCCGGGAATTGCTAGGCCGGTTCCATATGAATGATTTTCTTAAAAACGGGCTGGATTCCATCCTGGCGCCTTACCATTTCAGCAAGGCTTATATGTGTCGCACCTTCCAGAAGTATATGGATTGCACCATGACCGAATATCTCAATGATATTCGTCTGCAACACGCTGCCTTTCAGTTGACCTATACAGACGACACCATTATCAACATCTGCAACAGTGTTGGGTTCGCCTCGGTTTCTTATTTTAATTCAGTATTTAAGCGAAAATATGGCATGTCGCCAAATGTTTTCCGCAAGGCACACAAAACAGCATCCTCATAGAGGGTGCTGTTTTTACATCAAAAAAAGAAGGATGCTGAAAACTCAACATCCTTCCGTAATTTCAAAAGTGAATCATAAACATGTAGAAAAATCCCTTATTTACTTTTGCAGAGTACTCATAGGGATAAATTCGATTTTTAATTGCATACCTAATCCTTTCGCTAATTTTTTCAACAACTTTAACGACGGATTCTTTGTTCCACTCTCCAATTTGCTAATATCTGCCTGGTTAATACCTGTGCGCATCGCTAATTCTTTTTGTGTGAGGTTCTGCCCTATACGTGCATCAATCACAGCCCGGATTACATCCATTTCAGGCTGAAGATCATCCCATTCTTTCTTGAAATCTGGTTTTTGTAATTGTTCATGCAGTAATTCCTGAAATTCACTCATGATTTGTCATTCCTTTCCAAAAAATCTCTTCTATATTCTTTCGCTTTCTTAATCTCTCTTGTTGGCGTCTTCTGTGTCTTTTTAACAAAACCGTGTGTTAATACTATTCTTCCTTCGTAATAGAAAAAATATAAAACTCGCGAAATATTCGTGCCAACCTTTGCACGTAATTCAAATATCCCGTCTCCCAAATGCTTGCTGTATGGCTCTCGCAGCGCATTCCCATATTGCTCAAGAATATCTACTAGTCCAAATAATTTAGCCTTCATTTTCTCGTCTTGCGCCAACATAAATTCCTTCGCTGGCTGCATTCCGTCTTTTGTTTTATAAAATTCAGCTGAGAACTCACTCATGCTCTTCCTCCGATGTGTTTTCTTATACAAATATAATATGGTATTTTTACCATATTGTCAAGCATCGCTTTACCGCTTTGCAACCCGTAGCCAGCGTAGCCAGTAGCCGCCGTACTGAACAACCGAAAATATTGACTTAGAAAAAAAGAAGGATGCTGAAAACTCAACATCCTTCCGTAATTTCAAAAGTGAAGCATCGGGGATTCGAACCCCGGACAACTTGATTAAAAGTCAAGTGCTCTACCGACTGAGCTAATGCTCCATATGAACTGGGCTAGTTGGATTCGAACCAACGAATGCAGGAGTCAAAGTCCTGTGCCTTACCGCTTGGCGATAGCCCATCATTTGAACTCTCTGTAAAGGTATCCAACAACTTTCTCCTCCCAGAGTCTTACCTCTTATGAGATAAAAAAGGGTGGGTAGTGGGACTCGAACCCACGATATCCAGAACCACAATCTGGCGCGCT
>CAYVDA010000026.1:0-23462 GCA_964450635.1 uncultured Faecalimonas sp.
AAATGCGACAACCACTTCGTTTTTCCTATTCTTTTTCTCCCCAGGAATCTACCGGCTCGTAATCCTGCAATATGGTGGAACTTCCGGCCATGTCTCGCACCAATCTCATTCTTCCACTCTTGTACTTTTTTAGAAAAAGCTGTATCCCTATTCCAGGGAAACAGCTTCTAGCATCTTTTTCACTATCTATTTATAATCTTGTTCCACAATTTATGCAAAAAGCAGAATCACCCTGCACACTTGCTCCACAATTCGGGCAAACTCTATTCACTACTTCCGGTTGTACTTCCTCACACACCGGTTCCGGAGCTACTTTCGGCTCTTCTTCCGAATGCAGCACTATCTGACCACAATTTGTGCAGAAACGATTGTCTCTGTTTACCGGGCTTCCGCATTTGCTACAGATCACGTAATCATCATTGCTTGGTTGTGGGACAATCTGCGGCATTGCAAAACCACAAGCACTACAGAAAGCAGCGCCTTTCTGCACACTTGCTCCACACTGTGGACATGGCTGGAATCCCTTTAAATCCTGTACTTGCTGTCTATAGCTTGCAAGCTCCATATTCATATTCTTCACAGCAGTCACCAATTGAGCAAAGGATTCTTCTCCTTCTTCGCCGTGTACACTTACATACAATTTACCAATCTGCATATAATTCTCATTCAACTTCGACTCGGTCTGTGAAATCAATGAATTAATCCGCATAATCTCAGACATATCTTTCGTCTTCTGTACCGTCTTCTGACCAGCATCCGATACTTTCTTCCCTAAGTCATCAAAAAATCCCATCTTTTGTTCTCCTTTTCCTTTTCTACACAATAATGCCCAGAAAGGGAGCACTATAAACACGTGCAGCCTACTCGACATATTATCATAATACTAAACTAATCTTACACCTCTAGCCTATCCATGTCAAGTTTTGAAAAAGCGGATCAAGCAAAGATTCTTGCCGTGAACACGTGCTTTGAAAAATCATTTTTCCAAATTTCTTTCTGTCTTTGACGAGGACAAAAATGCTGTACCATGTAGGTTTCCACCTTCGGTACAGCATTCATCTTGTCTTATTTTGTTTTATCAGAAGAATCTGTCGCATCATTGACCCGGTTCGGGTTGCGGTCTTCATTTCCGGTCAAATCATCAGCAATGTCATCCACGCCATCTGTGACATCATGAACCCCATCATCAATGGCATCTCCCACATCATCGACACCGTCTTTTACCGCTCCGCCTACTGTATCCGGATCTTGCTTCTGCTCTGTCTGATTCTCAGGAGTTACCTCTTGCTCCTCCTGGTTTCCACATGCTGCAGTTCCGCACAGAACGCCTACACATAAGAAACATAATAACCATTTTTTCATCTTTTTCATGTGATCTCTTCCTTTCTTAACCTGATAATCTTCTTTTCTCTTAGTAATATCTGCATTTTCCAAAAAAGCTATACAAAGTTAAGTTGGAAGTATTTTCCATAAAATTATCGTCTCTCGCTTAATTCACCGGAACGATAAGCCTCCAGCAATTTTTCCAGATCCGCAATGGTCTCTTTCATCTCTTTTCCGGCGTCCGTATCTCCCACGGTCTGCCGATAGAGACTTCTCTGAATGGTCATATTCTCGGAATGAATATCCGTTTCATTCAAGATAGCAAGCTCTGCCGACTCAAATGGATAATGGGATACCAAAATCATGCCATGAGAATTGTAGATCAAGGTATAACCGGCAATCCCTGTCTCTTTGTGATAGGCTTTGGAAAGTCCACCGTCGATGACAAAGACTTTGCCATTGCATTTCACCGGTTGCTCCCCTTTCTTCACCGGCACATGCCCATTGATAATATGGGCCTCTTCTGACGAGAGGCCAAATTCCTGCAGAATCGAATCGACTACATTCTCATCATCGATATATCGATAATATGGATTCTTGATCTCTTTTCCGGCTTGTTCATCATCGACCAGATAGCGTTCAAACGTCGCCATCTTATCTTTTCCAAACAGGGGTGAATTCGGGTTCAGCCAGATATACCACATGATATTCTTGCCCTTTTCCCGCTCTTCTTTGTTCACGGCGAAAAATCCTTTTCGAATATAACTATCTAATCTCTCATATAAGGCTTTCCCGGAATATCTCTTCCCATAGATCAACGCCTCTTTGAATCTTCCGTCTTCATCCAGTGGCACACAGCCATGATAGAGAAGATTATTATTATATACTTTATAGAGACCACCTTTGGTCAGCAAGAAGCGGGCATGTTCCTGTAATTTCTCACAACTTAAGAATGCCTTTTCCAAGCGGTCCATGATCTCTTCTTCTTCCGGTGTCAAGGTATATGGATCTTCCATATTCACCGTCGGGAAATTGGTATCTTTAAGCGGACATTCCCGCCCATCTATCGTAATGGTTCCTTTTTCCAAATTCATCCGATGCAATAGGTTGCGAGATTCCAATCCAAATTCCGGATTCTGCAAAATCAACTGGCCCTCTAACTTGAACTGGATAATGGAAATTGCCTTATGCATCTTTACATTGGCTTCCTGCTCCACCTTCGTAGTTGCTTTGCCATGAGGTCTGAAACACTCACAAGAATCATCTCCATAAACCTTATTGGCAAACATAGCCAGCGGCAGTAAGTTGATTCCATACCCATCTTCTAAAATATCCAGGTTGGCATATCGGGCACATAGGCGGATGACATTGGCGATGCATGCACGTTGTCCAGCCGCAGCCCCCATCCATACTACATCATGATTCCCCCATTGAATGTCTACGGAATGATGCTTCATTAACTTGTCCAGGATAATATGCGGTCCCGGTCCTCGATCATAGATATCTCCAATAATATGTAAATGGTCTACCGTCAAACGCTGAATCAATTTGCTTATGGCAATAATAAAAGCCTCTGCACGATCAAGACGGATGATGGTATTGACAATCTCGTTATAATAGAGCTCTTTGTCAGTCACATCTGCCCGCTCGGTGATCAATTCCTCCATGACATAGGCAAAATCTTCCGGCAATGCTCTACGCACCTTAGAGCGAGTATATTTCTCCGCTGTATGTTTGCAGATTGCAATGAGACGATATAAGGTAATCTTATACCAATCCTCCATATTCTCTTCGTCTTTTCCAACTAACTTCAATTTCTCCTTCGGATAATAAATCAAGGTTGCAAGAGACCGTTTGTCCCGGTTGGTCAGCGTATTTCCAAATACTTCGTCAATCTTCCTCCGAACGGAACCGGACCCATTCTTCAATACATGAAAAAAGGCTTCGTATTCTCCATGAATATCGCTAAGGAAATGCTCCGTTCCTTTCGGAAGATTCAGAATAGACTGCAAATTAATGATCTCTGTAGATGCAGCCGAAATGGTCGGATACAATTCTGAAAGTCGCTCTAAATATCTTGCTTCTAAGGTCTTCATGTGAGTCTCCTCCTCTAAAATACAATGACATCTCCCATATCATACATGCCAGCTGACTGTCCTTTTAAGAACTTGGCCGCTTCCACTGCTCCTTTACCAAAGATGGCTTTGGAATATGCAGTATGTGTAAATTCAATTACTTCGTCCTGTCCGGCGAAGATCACGTCATGCTGTCCTACAATACTTCCACCACGAACGGCTGAGATTCCCATCTCTTTTGCTTCTCTTTTCTTGCGCACCTGGCTTCTGTCATATACATATTCAAAGCTCTGATCCATCGCTTCATTCATAGAATCTGCAAGAGCCAAAGCGGTTCCGCTTGGTGCATCCACTTTCTGGTTGTGATGCTTCTCTACAATCTCCACATCAAATCCTGCCGGAGAAAGTACTTTTACGGCATCCTTCAATAATTTCATAAGCAGGTTCACGCCCAAGGACATATTCGCAGATTTCAAAATTGCTACTTTCTTACTTGCCTCTTCTACTTCCTGAAGCTGCTTATCGGAAAGTCCTGTAGTACAGAGCACAACCGGCACCTGCCGTTCCACACAATAGGAAAGCAATCCGTCTACTGCTGCTGCGGTAGAAAAGTCGATGATAACATCTGCTTTCACATCACATTTTTCAATACTTTCAAAAACCGGATATGGATTCTCAAGCCCCGTATAGGCATCCACACCTGCTACAATTCGCACATTCTCATCCTGTGCAATCAAATTGCTAATCACCTGGCCCATCTTTCCGTTGCAGCCATGCATAATTACATCTACCATTTTTCTTCTATCCTTTCTTTCTCTATCTGGCTCATTCTAGTATCCTAGCAAGAAAAGGGTTCCGTGTCTGCACGAAACCCTTTATTCTTACTTATAATAAACCATATGCTTTCATGACGTTCGCTAATTTCTCCGTATTCTCCGGAGACAACTCTGTCAGTGGCATGCGAAGACCACCTACATCAATTCCCATCAGGTTCATCGCCTTCTTCACCGGAATCGGATTCACTTCGCAGAACAACTTCTCAACCAATGGAAGTGCTTCTAATTGCAAACGTAAACTTTCCTTGGTATCTCCAGCAAGATACTTCGCTACAATGTCATGAGTCTGTCTCGGTGCCACATTGGCAAGTACAGAAATAACACCAATTCCTCCAAGAGAAAGAACCGGTACAATCTGATCATCATTACCGGAATACAGATCAATATTCCCGTCTGTCAATTGCATAATCTTCGCAATCTGTGAAATATTGCCGGATGCTTCCTTCACACCTACAATATTATCCACTTCCTTCACTAAGGTTGCCACAGTCGCCGGTTCCATATTACATCCGGTTCTGCTTGCAACACTGTAAAGAATAATCGGCGCCTTCACTTCACTTGCGATCGCTTTATAATGAGCAATCAAACCAGCCTGTGTCGCCTTGTTATAGTAAGGTGTTACCACAAGAAGTCCGTCTGCTCCACAAGCATCTGCTTCCTTGGAAAGTTCAATCGCTGTCTTCGTAGAGTTAGAACCGGTTCCTGCGATAACCGGAATTCTTCCTTTCGCAAATGCGATGGTCTGCTTGATGCATTCCATATGTTCCTCTTCGGAAAGAGTCGCTGACTCTCCTGTTGTTCCGCAGATGATAATACTATCTGTTCCATTCTCACAATGGTAATTCACTAATTCTTCCAATCTGTCGTAGTTCACGCTTCCGTCTGCATGAAACGGGGTTACGATTGCTACACCAGAGCCCTTAAAAATAGCCATGTTGCTCCTCCTAAATATGTATCGTTCTTATTGCAAAATTGTAACACTATTCCCCGCTGATGTCAATCAGCTCATGAACAGGTTCTGCCGAATTTTCCTCTATACCCCCGGCAGAGCTTCCTGTCCGCGCATGGAAATCAGTGGCCCACCGGTTCCCGAAATATAAGCTTCCGTAATGGTAACCTGTCCAATGTTATCATCTTTCGGAATCTCATACATGATATCTAACATAAATTCTTCGATAATGGAACGAAGTGCTCTGGCGCCGGTATCTTTCTCCATGGCTTTTCTTGCAATGGCATGGAGGGCACCATCATCAAATTCCAATTTTACTTCATCTAATGCCAACAATTTCTGGTACTGTTTTAGAATCGCATTTTTCGGTTCTTTTAGAATCTGTACCAGCATCTCTTCATTTAACCCTTCCAAAGTGAAAATAATCGGAAGACGACCGATAAATTCCGGTATCATCCCAAAGTTCCGCAAATCTTCTACCGTTACCTGGGAGAGGAGATTCTTCTCTTTGTCATACTTATCTTTCAGATCCGCAATAAATCCCATGGATGCTTTCTTATTCAATCGCTCCTTAATGATCTGCTCCAGATCCGGGAAGGCTCCACCACAGATAAATAAGATATTCTTGGTATTGATGGTCGTCAGCGGCACCATCGCATTCTTACTGTTGGCTCCTACCGGCACTTCCACTTCGCTGCCTTCTAAGAGTTTCAGCATCCCCTGTTGCACGGATTCTCCGCTAACATCTCGCTGACTGGCATTGCGTTTCTTCGCCAATTTATCAATTTCGTCAATGAAAATAATGCCTCGCTCTGCTTTTTCTACATCGTTATCTGCAGCCGCCAGCAATTTGGATACCACGCTCTCAATGTCATCCCCGATGTAGCCGGCTTCTGTCAAGGAGGTAGCATCCGCAATAGCAAGTGGCACATCCAGCAATTTCGCCAAAGTCTTCACCAAATAGGTCTTTCCGGAACCCGTCGGCCCAATCATTAACATATTGGATTTTTCAATCTCAATATCATCCATGGTATTGGTTGCCACTCGTTTGTAATGGTTATAAACAGCTACCGCCATATTCTTCTTGGCATATTCCTGTCCGATAACATATTCATCCAACTGGGCTTTGATCTTATGCGGCGCCGGAATATCCCGAATATCGAATACAGGCTCAATCTTCTTTTCTTCTTTTTTCTTCTTCACCCGTTGACGCTTCGGCATCTGGTTTTCCATATCATTCATATTCACAAACTGAATCCCCGGCATGTTCATCAGCTGGCTTAAATCCAACGGTGCACTTGCCATGGCATCAAAACTCTTTTGCATGCAATCGGAGCAGACAGAAATATGATTAGGCATATCAATCAAAGGTCCGGTCACACTTTCCGGACGATGACAGAGGAAACAATAACGCTCGTATTCGTCCTCTTCTTCCTGCTGCCTCTCTTCTGTCTCTACCTCCATCAACTCTTCATCCTTTGTTTCTGTAAACTCTTTCGACATAGTCTCTCCTCTTTTTATAATCCTTGTATATATTCTTCTGCATATTTGGATGCTACGGCACCATCTGCCACAGCGGTCACAATCTGACGTAATGGTTTCTGTCGCATATCCCCCACGGCAAATACTCCCGGAAGATTGGTGCAGGTGGTCTCATCAGCCAGGACATAACCGGCCTCATCCAAATCCACCTGGCCTTTGATCAGTTCTGTATTTGGCACATTTCCTACTGCTACGAAAATGCCATCGCACGGAATCTCTCTGCGCTCTCCGGAAACCACAGATTCCACCAGAACGCCCTCTACCTTATCTTCTGCAAGAAGTTCTACCACCTTGCTATTCCATACTAATTCGATATTCTCTGCCTCTTCTAAGGCTTCCAGATATAGTTTGGATGCCCGCAAGGTATCACGTCTGTGAACCAAATATACTTTTTTGCAAATCTTCTGTAAATACAGGGCGTCCGCCACAGCAGTATTGCCACCTCCTACGATGACAACCGTCTGATCCCGGTAAAACATGCCATCACAGGTTGCGCAATAGGAAACCCCTTGTCCTCGTAGCTCTCTCTCTCTTGCAAGCCCTAACTCCCTCGGATAGGCACCGGTAGATAGAATCACGGTTTTGGCTTCCTGTTCCTTGTCTCCAAGGTACACCTTCTTTGTGGTCGCCTGTAATTCCACCTTCGTCACTTCTCCATAGATAGTCTCGGTTCCGTAGCGCTCTGCACCCTGCTGCATCAGCATGCCCAGATCAAATCCATTGATTCCTTCCGGAAATCCCGGATAATTCTCCACCTGGGCTGTGGTGCTCATCTGGCCACCCGGCGCCAATTTCTCTATCACTGCCACTTTCAAGTTGGCTCTTGCCGCATACATGGCTGCTGTATATCCTCCCGGGCCGCCGCCAATTACCAACACATCATATATTCTATCCATTTTATTCTCCTAACATCTGAATCAAAGTTTCCTCCGTAATAATCGGAATCCCCAATTCTTTCGCTTTCTTATTCTTCGAGGAGGTAGACGCGATATCATTATTTACCAGATAATCTGTCTTTCCCGTTACACTTCCTGTTACCTTGCCTCCTCGTTTTTCAATCTCTTCTTTGACTTCATTTCGATTAGCAAAATGTTCCACACTTCCTGTAATTACAAACGTCTTGCCATCTAAGGTCTGGCTCGCAGTCTCCTCTTCTTTTGCAATCCGCACTTCGTCTAACAAGCGATAGAACTGCTCCACATGTTTTTCTTTCGCAAAATATCCGACGAAAGCATCCGCCAAAATCGGCCCAATACCTTCTACATCTGCCATGCGCTCCCGATCCGCCTGAAGCATTGCTTCCACATCATTATGAAATTCTTTGCAAATGACTTTGGCATTGGCAAGTCCAATCCCGGCAATCCCCAAACCGTAGAGTAGTTTTGGCAAGGTCGTATCCCGCGCTGTCTCGATGCTCCCAATCAGGTTCTGATACGATTTCTCACCGAAGCCTTCCATAGTCGTAATGACTTCCTTGTGCTCTCCCAAATGGAAAATATCTGTAAATTCCCGAAGTAATCCCCTACCGATAAATTTCTCCAGGGTTGCTTCGGAAAGCCCTTCGATATTCAATGCGTTTCGGCTTACAAAGAGGGAAAATCCTTTTACATGTTTGGCACTGCAATCCGGATTGCTGCAGCAAAGGACTTTGGTATCATTCACTTGCCGAATCTCTGTCTCTCCCTGGCAAGCCGGACAGGTCTTTGGCAATTCCAGATTCCCGCTTCTAGTCAGATTCTCTGCAATCTGAGGAATAATCATATTGGCCTTATAGACTTCTATGGTATCTCCAATGCCCAGCTCTAATTCTTCTAAAATACTCACATTGTGGACACTGGCACGACTTACGGTAGTGCCTTCTAATTCTACCGGTTCAAAGATTGCCACCGGGTTCAAAAGTCCGGTTCGAGACGGACTCCATTCTACTTCTATGAGTTTCGTCTCCCGTTTTTCATCCGCCCATTTAAAAGCAAAGGAATCCCGCGGAAATTTGGCTGTTCGCCCTAAGGATCTTCCATAGGCAATATCATCATAAACCAAGACCAATCCATCGGATGGAAAATCATTTTCCACTATCTTCTTCGCAAAGAAGTCTACTTTTTCTCCAATGGTCTCCCTGGTCACTTCATATCCTTCCACCACATCAAAGCCCTGCTGCTTCAGCCATTCCATCTGGTAGATTCGTGAATTGTAAAACTCTACCTCCTCTGCTTTTACCAATGAAAAAGCGAAAAATTTCACATTTCGTTTCGCTGTAACTTCGTTATTGAGCTGTCTGACGCTACCACTGCAAAGATTCCGCGGATTCTTATATTTGGCCTCTTCCTCTTCGATCTGTGCATTGATTTTCTCAAAATCCGAATAGGTAATAATGGCTTCCCCGCGAAGGATCAATTCTCCTTTGTATGGAATCTGCAAAGGCACGTTCTGGAACACGCGGGCGTTGTTGGTGATCACCTCGCCAATCTCTCCATTTCCTCTTGTAACGCCTTTGTACAAGGTGCCATCCCGGTAGGTCAAAACAATGGTAAGGCCGTCCAATTTCCAGGAAATCCGAGCTTTTTGATCCCCAAGAAATTCTTCCAACCTGGCTACTTCTTTGGTCTTATCCAGAGACAGCATCGGCTGCTCATGGCGTTCTTTTGGCAGTTCACTAAGAACTTCATAGCCCACATGAACTGTCGGGCTGTTCGCTAGAACTGTCTGGGTCTCTTCTTCTAATGCAAGCAACTCATCATACAACCGGTCATATTCCAGATTGCTCATGATCTCCGTTGCTTCCTGATAGTAGGCTTTTCCTGCCCGATTGAGCAGTTCCACCAATTCCTGCATTCGTCTTTTTTTCTCTTCCATGCACTACCTCACTTCGTTTTTCGGAATCACTGTCTCGTTGGACGAATCCCGTATCATATCCATTAGTTCTTCGATTTCTTTGGCTGATACCTGCCGGTATTCTCCCGGTTTCAAATCCCCCAAGGTGATGTTCATCACCCGGATTCGTTTTAGCTGTACGACGCGATATCCAAGGGCTTCGCTCATCCGGCGAATCTGGCGATTCAAACCTTGGGTCAAAATAATCCGGAAGGTATATTTGCCTATGGCTTCTACTTTACAGGGTCTGGTTATGGTATCTAAAATATGCACGCCGCTACTCATATTTTTCACAAATTGTGCTGTAATCGGCTTATCTACTTTTACAATATATTCTTTCTCATGCTGGTTGCCGGAACGCATCATCTTGTTAATGATGTCTCCGTTGTTGGTCATAAGCAGCAGGCCTTCGGAATCTTTGTCAAGCCTTCCGATATAGGTGATCCGCTCCGGATAGTTCAAAAAACGGATGATATTCTTCTTTTCTTTCTTTTCTTCTGTACAGACAATGCCAACCGGCTTATTGACTGCCAGAAGAATCATGTCCCGCTTGCCGCCAATCTGGCGCTTGCCGACCTTTACTACTTGCTCTTTAGTCACTTTCATTCCGGTCGTTGCAACTTTGCCATCTACGGTCACTTTTCCGGCTGCAATCCAGGCATCTGCCTCTCTTCGAGAGCAAACCCCGGCCTCGCTTAGATATTTATTCAAACGTATTTCCATTTCGTTACACCTCATGTTCCATAATACTGTTTTACTTCCCAAAAGTCAACTTATCTGCTATACTGTTTCTGTAGAAAAAAGGAGATTTTTACTTATGATCGCATTGGATTTTCCCAAAGTAAAAGACTGCATGGCAAAGCTTTTACTTTCAGACGCATTTGACAATTTTTATCTGATTTCTGCGGAGATCGTAACCGCTACCACCTTCACCATCGATGGGTTTTTAAAGAAGGAATTTTATGAAGACGGAACTGCACCGAACCGGGAATATGCCCTGTGGAAGGAGATGCGGGAGCATTGTTTTTCCTATATCAAGGGACACCGAACCCCGCTTCGTTTTTCTTTTGTGCTGGGACTTTCTGCCGAAAACATCGAGAAGCTTCTGGATAGCCAGGAACTGCCTTTTGGCTTGAAGGATGTGCGGGGATTGTATATGAATATTCGGTTTGACGGCCAGTCTCTTATCTGCACTACCGGAACCGCCATGCATACGTTCACCATGGATAAATCTTTAGAGCAGGTGTGGGATGGCATGGTGAAGCGATTTCTAACCCAGAAAGGACTGGTGTATGAGGAGAGTTAAAGGCTTTCTTTTATAATATAAAAGGGCTTGACCCTTGCGGCCAAACCCTTATAAACGTTATCATCTTTTATGACTCAATCTGCGTATAATGAATGTTATAAACAATTGCATAATATGAATCCGGTATTCCTACAATATACTCCCAGCGACCATGTTCTGGTTCATCTACTACACCTAAACTTTCCGCATTCACACATATAGTAAATACAAGGTCTTTCACATCTTCTTTTGTACTACCGCTATCTCCTCCATCTTATGGTATATTTTCTCTTTATACTATTAAGACGATTAAAATTTGATTTTGGTTTTACATTTTATCATTTTTTTAAATTTTTTTCGACCCTCAGGATAGCAAAGCAGGCAGAGCCTTTTTCCCTGCCTGCACATAGTATTTCTACCCTTCCTTTTCCTTCCACATGTTGCAACTTCTGTGGAAAAATTATACCATTCTGCAGAAGAATCCGCAATTGTATTATTATTTGTTATACATAACCCAAAAGACACTTTTGCAAATCAAAGAGAGCTCATAACTGCTTCGATTCGTTGCTAAAAAAGGGTCTCAGGTCAAAAAGTCGGGACCCTTTTTTTTCTCTTCTCTATCATCCTATTCTTCAGCATCTGCTCCATAGAGGGTAATCAGCTTGTTCAGATATGCATATCTCTCCTTTGCTGCTTCCTCGGATTTACCAAACAGTTCTTCTGCTCTTGCCGGATTGGAACGTGCCAATGCGTTGTAACGAACTTCGCCATTCAAGAAATCCTGATAGCTTTCCGTCGGTGCCTTGCTGTCTAAGGTAAACTTGTTGCCTTCTGCCGCCGGATTGTACCGGAAGGTATGCCAGTAACCGGACTTCACAGCCAGTTCTTCTTCGGTCTGTGCCTTGCTCATACCTTTCTTGATTCCATGGTTGATACATGGTGCATAGCAGATAATCAGGGATGGGCCCGGATAGCTCTCTGCTTCTGCAATGGCTTTGATCGTCTGGTTCATATCATAACCCATAGATACCTGTGCCACATAGACATAACCATAACTCATGGCAATGCTAGCCATATCTTTCTTCTTGGTCTCTTTTCCTGCTGCTGCAAACTGTGCAATCGCACCTGTCGGTGTAGACTTCGAAGACTGACCGCCGGTATTGGAATATACTTCTGTATCAAATACCATAATGTTGATATCCTGACCGGAAGCAAGAACATGGTCTACGCCACCAAATCCGATGTCATAAGCCCATCCGTCACCACCGAAGATCCACTGGGATTTTTTCGCTAAGAAGTCTCTGTTCTTCAAGATATCTTTCTTGTTCTCACAATCGCAATCACAAGCTTCTAATGCAGCAATGAATTTCTCCGTTGCTGTTCCGTTGGTTGCACCACAGCTAAAGGTCGCTAACCATTCTTTTCCTGCTTCTACAACCGCTTCGTTCTCGCTCTTTTCTACCACTGCTTCTACCTTGGTCTTTAAACCATTACGTAATGCTTTCTGTGCAAGAAGCATACCATATCCAAATTCTGCATTGTCTTCAAACAAGGAGTTCGCCCATGCAGGTCCTTGGCCTTTCTCATTCATCGTATATGGTGTAGACGGTGAAGAGTTGCCCCAGATAGAGGAACATCCGGTTGCATTAGCAATATACATTCTGTCACCAAAGAGTTGTGTTACCAGTTTCGCATATGGAGTCTCTCCACATCCTGCACATGCTCCCGAGAATTCAAGGAGTGGCTGTTTGAACTGGCTGCCTTTGACAGTGGTATCTTTGTATTTGGCTACCACTTCCGGCTTCACCGGAATCTCCCGACCATAATCGAAGAAATCCTGGCTTCCTGCATTCTCTTCCATACTCTTCATGACCAGTGCTTTCTCGCCCTTCTTGCCCGGACATACATTTGCACAAGAACCACATCCGGTACAATCGTAAGCGGATACGGTCATTGTAAATTTCATACCCGGCATGCCAATCATATCGATGGTCTGAAGCCCTTTTGGTGCCTTCTGCACTTCCTCTTCTGTCAGCGCAACCGGGCGGATCACTGCATGCGGACATACATAAGCACAACGGTTACACTGGATACAGTTATCCGGCTGCCATACCGGAATATCCACTGCAATCCCACGTTTTTCATAAGCGGCAGAACCGGATGGAGTCGTACCATCTACATAGTCCTTGAAGGCAGATACCGGCAGGTTGTGTCCTTCCTGCGCATTGACTTTCGCCTGAATATTCTTAACGAAATCCACCACTTCTTTTCTTCCGCCTTTTACTTCCGGTGTATAGAGTTCTTCTGCTTCGGCATCTTTCCATGCTTCCGGAACCTGAATCTCTACGACCTGTTTGGCACCGGCATCAATCGCATCATAGTTCATCTGAACGATCTTGTCACCTTTCTTGCCATAGGTTGCCTTCGCAGCAGCCTTCATCAGGTTGATGGCATCCTCTTCCGGAATAATCTCAGCTAATTTGAAGAATGCAGACTGCAGAACCGTATTGATACGTCCGCCAAGTCCTATCTCTTTTCCAATCTTAATACCATCAATGACATAGAACTTAATATTATGATTTGCAATAAATGCCTTCACCTGTCCCGGAAGGTGTCTCTCCAATCCCTCCATATCCCATGGGCAATTCAAAAGGAAGGTTCCTCCATCTACCAATTCCTGTACCATGTTATACTTATTGATATAGGATGGGTTATGGCAGGCTACAAAGTTCGCCTGTTTGATCAAATAAGTGGATTTGATCGGTTTCTTACCAAAACGCAAGTGTGACATGGTCACGCCGCCTGATTTCTTCGAATCATAGTCAAAATATGCCTGGGCATACATATCCGTATTGTCGCCGATAATCTTGATTGAGTTCTTGTTAGCACCTACCGTACCATCCGCTCCAAGTCCCCAGAATTTACAATTGATGGTGCCTTCCGGTGTCGTTACCAGCGGCGCGCCAACTTCCAGTGACAGATTGGTTACATCATCAACAATGCCGATGGTAAATCTCTTCTTCTCTGTATTCTCGTATACCGCTACAATCTGCGCCGGTGTAGTGTCTTTAGACCCAAGTCCGTAACGTCCGGTGAAAATCGGCACGGCGTCAAACTTACTTCCCTTCAGAGCCGCCACTACATCCAGATACAATGGTTCGCCAAGCGCTCCCGGTTCTTTGGTTCGATCCAGTACCGTAATCTGCTTTACAGAATCCGGAATCGCATCCAGTAATGCCTGTGCGCTAAACGGACGATACAAACGCACCTTCACAACGCCCACCTTCTTGCCTGCTGCCGTCAGATAATCAATGGTCTCATCAATGGTATCGCAGACAGATCCCATAGCTACGATTACATGTTCTGCATCCTCTGCACCATAGTAGTTAAATAATCTATAATTGGTTCCAAGTTTTGCATTCACCTTGTCCATATATTCCTGCACAATTGCCGGCATTGCATCATAATATGGATTACATGCCTCTCTTGCCTGGAAGAAAATATCCGGATTCTGTGCAGAACCTCTCTGACATGGATGATTCGGATTCAATGCATGCTGTCTGAATGCATCGATGGCATCCATATCAGCCATATCCTTCAGATCTTCATAATCCCATGTCTCAATCTTCTGAATCTCGTGGGAAGTACGGAATCCATCGAAGAAATTGATGAATGGAATCTTCCCTTTGATTGCGGAAAGGTGTGCCACCGGTGTCAAATCCATGACTTCCTGTACACTGGATTCGCAAAGCATTGCACAGCCGGTCTGACGACATGCATAAATATCGGAATGGTCTCCGAAAATAGAAAGGGCATGGCTTGCCAGAGCGCGGGCAGATACGTTAAATACACCCGGAAGCTGTTCTCCTGCAATCTTATACAGGTTCGGAATCATAAGCAAAAGGCCCTGGGATGCCGTATATGTGGTTGTCAAAGCACCAGCCGCTAAGGATCCGTGTACAGTGCCGGCAGCTCCTGCTTCCGACTGCATCTCGGTCACCTGAACCGTCTGCCCAAAAATGTTCTTTCTACCTTGTGTAGACCATTCATCTGTCGCTTCTGCCATCACAGACGATGGTGTAATTGGATAGATTGCCGCTACATCTGTAAACGCATAAGAAGCATGAGCTGCAGCATGGTTTCCATCCATGGTTTTCATTTTTCTAGCCATTTGATTGTTCCTCCTTATTTCTTACTATGTGGTTATTATACACCCCTAAAAATCGAAAATCTAGACTATTATTATGGCGATTTTCTTAAATTTTTATAATCAAATCTGCGAAATGATATTCTGTGTCGGTGCCATATCCCTTGCCTATTTTTTTGCTAAAAGAAGGCCGTTCTCACCTTACCGTGAAAACAGCCTTCCCTTTCTTTTAATTTCTTAAGTTCTTCTCGCACCAGGCAAGATTGATCATTTTTTCTCGTAAATCCTGCATGGTATAGAAATACTGGTTGCTGGATTCGTAACCGATCCGGGAATCCTCCATGCGAAGCGCCATAAGGGTTTCTACCACTTTCCGCTCGCCTTGAATCAAGTAAAGCAGTTCCTGTCTTGGAAGTTCTAAGCCTTGCTCTCTCGCCTCATCCCGGCGTCCCACAAACTGAATATGATGATAGGCGCTTCGAAACTGGCAATCTGCCGCAGCCGCCATCAAGATGACCTCGTCAAGTTCTGCATGCTTCCCTTGCAATTTCTGAAGCTTTGCAAATCCTTTCGTCCAGCCTTCGCACAGAAGCCCATATTCTTTTTCATATACATTCACCGGATAAATGCTGGCCCATTTTTCCAGATTATCATAGGGATATCCTATCATGGTTGCCTCATAACCGGTCTCCCGCAAGAAAAATGGTGCCATCGGTCCGAAATTCTGTGGCCCAAAATAGAGGGTATTCATATGAAATGGATAGTGGGAAAAGGCTTCGCTCAATTCTTTTTGCGCCTCATATACCGGCTCTGCCAGTTCTTCTCCCAGCCAATCTGTAAGGAATTCCTTCAAATCCCCTTTTCCCTCCATAAGCCAGGCTGCAAGGCGCAGATTCGGGCTTGGGCATCCGCCCAAAGTCCATCCGGCATGGAGATGGGTAATCCCCACTTCCTGTAATTGTCGCAGATGAGTCTCCACCTTATCAAATACCGGAAGAAATGGTACGGCAGCCATTTCCCAGGTATTATTCACCTGCACTTTTGCAGACATTTCAAATCCACACGCCCGGGCGGTCTCCCACATATTTTTGGCTTTTTCACCCGGTCCGCACAGAGACAAGGTATAATCCAGCACCCGGCCCTTGATACCGCCGATAGAATATTCCATCGCTTCCTCACTGGTACACTGCAGAATCTGCCCTTGATTAAGTAGCGGAACCACTTTTTTCGCCCATGCATCCGGCCACCCCCAGGTCCAGCAAATAACTTTGGCATCGGGATTGGCATCATGGGCCCCTTTTGCCATCAGATTATTTACTTCAGCCACAACTTCCCACGGGTTACGGTCTTTGCAACGCGGGCAGGAGAGGTTCCCATCTCCTCCATTTTCCGGCAAAAATGCTCTGGAGTAGCAATTGGTCAGATTCTCCGACATAGTAATGGTGAAAAATCCTGCCAGATCCGGTACCTGTTCAAATAACGTTCGTACGCCCTGATACAGGTAATCCTGCACTTCTTTGGTGGAGGTGCACATGGCATAATAAGCTCCTTCCCGTTCCCCTTTCAGGTCCGGATATTGTTCAAAGAAGGCTTCCGACATGGCTCTTGGCTCATTCAAATAAGGATAGATACCAATGCCATATTTTTTTGCTTTGGCAACCAAACGGTTCAAGGAAGCGATTCGTTTCTCATGTCCTTTGGAAAGTTCCGGAGCAAATGGGAATTCCACCAATTGATAGAGTACCATCTGCATCCAGATTCCATTGATGCCGGCCTTGGCATACTCCTCTAAGATTTTCTCCGGCAATGGGTCGATGCTTTCGTCAATCAAAGCATCCCCGTAAAGGGCAAAATAAGGATACACCATGCGCAAATGGTCTGCATTCTGTGGTTTTACCGGATAAGATGCCGGTTTCTGATATTCCAGAACGAAATCAAAGGCATTGTCTGCCC
This sequence comes from uncultured Faecalimonas sp., assembly GCA_964450635.1. GTDB lineage: Bacteria > Bacillota > Clostridia > Lachnospirales > Lachnospiraceae > Faecalimonas. The sequence continues at coordinate 16,982 of CAYVDA010000026.1, forward strand.
CGCCATCTAGACCCTGCCGTTGCATTTCCATAGCGATATCTTCGGTTGCTTTTATTTGTTCTTCCGTAAGGGGTTCGTAGCGTGCCGCTTTCACCTGTGGCTTAAACTCTCCTAATTTGACCCACATAAAGTCGTCTTCTTTTAGGATGAAGGCAAGCTCCTCTTCCGTCAGATCCAGAAGTTCCTCAATCTGTTCATAGGTACACAGGTGCCAGTTTTCCCGAATGGTCGTCAGATAGCCTCGTTTCTCCCACATTGGATTGACTGTCGGCTCATAAGGAAGTCCCATTCTCTTTGCTTCCCGGCGCACCGTTCCTTCCTCTGTTCGTAACACCTGTGCAATCCGACATACCGGAATGTATCCCCAGTTTCGCCAGATCACTGCCTGCCAGGTAGTCGGAAAATAGGCATAGGAAACTGCCTGCACTTCAGATTCTTTTGGTAATTGTCCCATAATAATTATCCTCTTTTTCCTATCCAGAAACTAACCTTCGGCATGACAATGGTTCCATTTTGTATCCGGATGTCTGTATTTTCTAACAAGGTTTCATACTGCTCGATTTCTTCCACAGCAAAGCATTGCTCTTTGCCTGTTGGATTGATGCAGATCAGGCAGGTAGTAGCTCCTTCTGTTCTTGTATAGACAAGGGGATAGCCCTGTCCTTCCCGATTCAAAAATGCCACTTCTCCGTCGCTCTGCAGTGCCGGCTCTTCTTTTCGAAGTGCAACCAGACGGCGTACCATATGAAGAAGAGAATGCTCGTCTGCCATCTGCTCTTCTACTGTCGGTGCCTCTTCTGATTCCTCTACCGGAAGATATAAGTCCTCTTTTGCACCGGTAGAAAATCCCAAGTTTTCTTCCTTGCTCCACTGCATCGGGGTACGGGAACCGGTACGATTATAGCCCCCTTCCTTGGAAATCAGATCTGCCTGATAACGAAGGCCTATCTCGTCTCCGTAATAGACAAATGGTACACCCGGCATGGTCAATACAAAGGCGCAGATGCATTTCATCTCTTCCGGTGTACGCTCCACGCTATACCGCGGCAAATCATGATTGCTGGTCGGAATTGCAATATAGCCATAGTCTTTGGTCTTCTCCCGAAGCATCAGATAGTCTTCCAAGAAATTTTCGATATTTCCTTTCCCATCCATATCGAAGAAGCTGGCACCCTGCCAATCCCGGTTGACGTTACGATTCTTATCTGCCCGCAAGAGACTGGTATATGCCTGATAGAAGCAATGGGTTAAAAAGTCCACATGATAGCCGGCTGGCAAGGCTTCTGCCGGATTTCCCCACTCAGAAATCAACACATGCTCCGGATATTTTTCATCATACATGGCACGGATTTCATTCCAGAATCGGCGATTGCCGCTTCCATCCGGGTCGTTCTTAATATAGGACGGTGCCATATCCACACGGAATCCGTCACACCCTTTTGCAATCCAATATTCCATAATGTCAATCAATGCCTGTTTGTTCTTCCGGCATTCCGGATGATCCATAGACATCTGCCAGCTAGGATCATCTACTACACCGCAGCCATAATTTAATGCCGGCTGACTCCAGAAATAGTTGGTCATAAAACAGCCATCCCGGTCACTATATCCATTGATAAAAGCCTGCCCCGGTGCATTGAGCCAACTGTCGGACCAGATGTAGCGATGGGTATATTCATTTTCCTCTGCTTTTGCAGACTCCTGAAACCACGGATGATCTACGGAGGTATGTCCCCCTACCAGATCGATACAGACCTTAATCCCCAACTCATGTGCCTTCTTGCACAGATTTTCAAAATCTTCCATGGTGCCATAACGTGGTGCTACTTTGTAGTAATCTGCCACATCATAACCGCCATCCCGAAACGGTGACTCATAGAACGGATTGAGCCATAGGGCGTTAAAGCCCATATAGTGGATGTACTCCAGTTTTTCCGTAATTCCGTTCAGATCGCCGATTCCATCCCCGTTGCTGTCTTTGTAAGACTGGGGATAAATATTATAAAAGACAGCGCTCTTTAACCATTCTACCTGATGCATATGTCTTCCTCCTTTAGTGGTATTCTTTCTGTAATTCTACAACTACCTTCTCTTTTCTTGCTTTTTCTGCCGCATAGCAGATTAGATGACTGTTAATGGAATCATCAATAACCGTTGTAGATACTGAAGTCGGCTCATTGTTCAAGAAACGAACCAAATCCTTCATAATATAGTAATCTCCGCCATAATGTCCACCAACGGAATTGTCTTCCCGACTCAGATCTGCTTCCGCATTAAAATCAATAATCTGCTCCTCATACCAGACTTTCTCTTTATCAAAAATCCGCACGAGAATCTTATTGTCTTCGATATAGCCTTCGATTTCTCCATATTCGCAAACCAGGTGGATATGACGACCAGCCTTATTGCTTCCGCCGATCATATTCAAGGTTCCGATGGAACCATTTTCAAATTCCACAGATACGCACTGGCGATCTACAATGTCCATATCCGTCTGGTAGACACACTGTCCATAGACATCATGTTTTAGAAATTCCCGTTTTTCTTCCAAGGTAATCTCATCAAGGGGTTTGTTGATGCCTGCCCAGGTATAGAATGGAATGAAATCTTTCTCAATCTGGAACTTCTCTGCATCAAACATACAGGTTTCCCGATTCGGACATTCATAGCAATACTTCGTCGCTCCTTCCGGCGCATTCTTCTCCGTAAAGAAGGATTTGGATCCGAAAGAAGAGACATAGGTTGGCTTTGTAACATTGTTTAACCAGCACATCAAATCCGTATCATGGCAACATTTTGCAAGAAGCAGACTGCTTCCGCAGGCCTTCTCGCTCCGCCATTTTCCACGTACATAGGAATTTACAAAATGGCCATACCATACATGTTCATTTAACTGCATGCTGATGACTTTTCCTACTTTTCCACTATCCAGTATGCTTTTGATTTTGGAATAAAATGGAGTATAGCGAAGGACGTGGCATACCACAACCTTACATTCTTTCTCTTCTGCCTTTTTCTGAATCGCAATCAATTCCTCCGGATTGGCTGTTACCGGTTTTTCCAACAGAATGTGATAGCCCTTCTCCAAAAGCGGCATGGTCGTCTCATAATGCACTTCATCCATGGTTCCGTTAATTACCACATCGCAAGATATATTCGCCTGTAAAAAGGCTTCCAGACTATCAAAAATCTGCTCATCTGTCAGAGAAAATGCTTCCTTTCCCTGTCTTCTCTTTAATTCATTGATGTCAATGACACCTACAATCTCTAATTCTTCTGGTCTGGTCTTGGCATACTCCGCATAGCGGGAGCTGCGATCCCCATATCCCAGAATCACTGCCTGTATTTTCTTCATCCTACTACATCTCCTCTATCATTACACTCTCGCCGGCATTTAGCGCACGAATCCGAATGTTGCCGCAACCTTCGATCTGTTTCCCATCCATGGTCATCTTCCAAGCCTTATCTGTATGGAATACAAAGGAGGTCTCCGTCACAATGGAATTGTTGGTCAGTAGATAAATCTTGCTCTTCTCTGTCTCATAGACGCTGACAAAGAGCTGGCTGCTAACTTCCAATTCCGGCTTTTCTCCCCGGTATTCGAACTTCTCGCCTTCCGGAAGTCCGCCCCGGTAGATGCATTCGTTCCACTCAACTTCCTCCAAGTTCACATCACCAAATCCTCCTTCAAACGTGCCGATGGTATAGACGCCCTTCCAGTCGCTGTTTAAAATAGTCTCCGCGCAAGCCTGGGCATGTTCTAAAAGTCGCTGAACATAACCATAATGCTCTGTTGGTTTTCCGGTGGCATCCAAAAGGGAGTTTACACCTTCCTCATTGCCTTCCATCACCGGATCTCCTACCCAGTCATTTGGATATACTCCCGGGAAGAAGATAAACCCATCCAACTGATAAGCCATAGTCAGGTTCATATGAAGTGCCGTCTCCGGCCGTCCGATGTAACGTCCTTTGTCCCAATCTCCTACCTGAATGCAGAGATAGCACGGAATATTTCTCTCCCGTTTGTATGCCGCCATAATATAGTTGGTCTCATAACCGCCACGGTGGATGGAAGTCAAGACATTCTTCCAAGTCGGTGCAAAAGGATACAGGTCTGTGGAAAGTCTTTCCCCCTGACACAGATCCAAGAACTCGTCCATATAGACTTTATAGCGGGAAAACCGATTGTCTGCATTGTATTCCAAGTCTCCTACAAGTTCATATTTCCGATTGGAATGGTCTCCGTTCCGGTAGAACATAATCTTGTCGTCCCCGAAATAATTCAAGGCATTATAGTGAAATTCTTTCTCCGGATACCGTTCTTTAAAAATCTGACGAGCCACAGCCATTCCTTCATAGGCTTCTAGCGGCCGTTCGTCACTGATGAAGATACCGCCAAATGCCGGATGGTCTTTGATGGAATCTAAGATCTCGATAAATTCCTGTTTGATGGCTTCCTGCTCTGTCTCCGTCATATCTGCAAAGAGGGGATATTTCTCATGGCCACGCTCACCCAAAAATTTATCAAATACGGTCAGCCGAGGATAGTAAAGAATTCCAAACTCCTGACTGTAATCTAACAATTGAAGCAAGGCCTTCTCGCCTTGTCTATCATCATAATAGCCATAGATCTGTCTTACTCCGGCTTTGGCTAGCAGGTCAAATACTTCTCTTGTAATACGGTTTGGATAAATGCTTTTTCCCAAACTTGGCGGGCAATAAATTCCCGCAAAAAATTCTTTCTTCATATGCCCTACTCCTTATCTGTCTATCCATACTTTCAATGTCTTAATTTCAAATGGCTTCATAAGAATCTCTAAACGTCCATCTGCCATGGTCAGGTTCTCTTCTTCACGCTCCATCATATCGCATGTCATAACTTTCTGCACCGGGAATCCAAAGGAAAGGGATCCTTTGGTTCTGGTATTGGAAGCTTCATACAATCGGAGAATCATTGTCGCTCCATCCTCGGACTGTTTGACCGTATCTACAATCACATTTTCTACCGAACTACTTACCAGAGAATGGGTCCGTGGCAAGGTGCCGTCTCCTGCAACTACCTGCTGCACCTGCAGTGGATTATTAAATACATAGGCTTCTTTTACCACATCGGAATTGTAAAAATGGTTCGCATGTGGATAAATCGCATAACGCATAACATGTCTACACAGATCCGCTTCCGGGTAAGGGTGTTTCGCTGTCCGAAGCAAGGTCAATTCCATCAAATGTGGCTGGAAGGAGTATCCGTATTTACAATCATTTAAGAGTGCCACACCATAATTTCCTTCCGATAGATCTGCATATTTATGGGCACAAACCTCGAATTTTGCCTGTTCCCAGGTAGTATTCTGCGTAATGGATCGCTCCACACTTCCATACGGGGCATCGCAGATTGCCTGGGTGGTATTGATATCGAGCGGAAATTCTGCTTTGAGCAATGCTCTCTGACAATGCCAGTCAATGTCCGTTTCAAATTCTACCATTTTGCTATGGGCATAGAGCCACATGGTCTGACAAATAACCGAATCCAGATAGTGTCTTTCTACTTTTACCCCTACGCGACTTCCTTCTTCGATAAGTTCGAAGGCGGTCACATCCTCTACCTCATAACTTTTTAGGCGATACTGTTTCCGAATCTCCCAAGCTTCAAAATAGGTCGGAATATCATCATAGACTACCAGACGGTTAGCGACTTTTCCTTCTTCGATAAGCTCCCGATCCGCTTCCTTGTCATAGAGGGAAATAATCCGGAATTTCTCATCAAATGCTACTCGTATGAAGTCATTTTCCATTCCATCCTTGCAAACATGCAACGGCTCGTTCGGTGTAAATTCTTCTATCACTTTATATCCATAAGCCGGGATGTCTTTGGCAATCTGACATCCTGTTTCTGTCAGAATCGGTGCCGTCTGGGTAAATGGTGTATGGTTCCATATCAGGGTGCCACCTACCGGAAGTCTGGCTAAGATGCCTTCTTTTTGAGCCTCTTCTACTTTGGCAAGATCTCTTGCAATCTCTGCATATCCAAGGTCCGTCTCCTCATAGACCGCCCCAATGGAACTTCCCGGGATGATATCATGGAACTGATACTCCAAGGTTTTCTCCCAGCAAGTGTCAAATACGGCTTTCGGATATTCTGTCTGATTCCAGATTACACCTGCCTCCGCCAGCCATTCTGCGTTATGAAGGGCAAATTCCGTCTTTCGGTTAAATCGTTTGTTTCTGGCAACAGTGGTATAGACCCCACGATGCAATTCAAAATATAATTCCCCATCCCATCTTGGGCAAATCTGTCTGTTTGCCTCCATCTTCTTCTGCACGATCGAGATAAAATCTTCTACACTTGAGAAGGTAGCTGTCGGAACTCCCGGTATCCCATGGCGCATGCGCTCCACATATTCAATCTGGTCTGCACTCGGGCCGCCACCGCCTCACTCACAAAGGACAGCCCCTGAAACAATCCCAACACCATGGTGAAGAT
>CAYVDA010000027.1:0-23446 GCA_964450635.1 uncultured Faecalimonas sp.
CATGGCGCATGCGCTCCACATATTCAATCTGGTCTGCACTCGGGCCGCCACCGCCATCTCCATATCCAAAAGCAAGATGAACATCACTTAGAATCTCTTTCTCCCGAAATCCTTCCCAGGCTCCCATGGTCTGAGATGGGGTTGCAACAGAAGAATAGGTAGTGAAAGATTTGCGATTGCCTTTTCCATCATGGAGGGGAACATCCTGGGCTGTCATAAAATAGGCATAGACTTCACTTCCGTCCACTCCACGCCAGATGAAACTATCATGTGGCATCTGGTTGGTATCATTCCAGCCTAACTTGGTAGTTACCAGCTGTTTGACCCCAAAGCCTTTCATAATCTGTGGCAGGGTTCCTGCAAATCCGAAGCAATCCGGCACCCATAGAATCTCACTATCCCTACCAAATTCTTTCTGAAGAAATGTTTTTCCATACAAAAACTGACGCACAAGGCTTTCTCCCGACGGCATATTCATATCCGGTTCCACGAAAGTGGCGCAATCTACGCCCCAACGTCCACCTGCCACCTGCTCTTTGATTTTCTTATAGAGGGATGGCCGCTCTTCCTTTAACCATTTGTAGAGCAAAGGTGTGCTGGCAAAAAAATGCAGATCCGGATAGGTTTCCATAAGGTGCAACATGGAAGTGAAGGTTCGCTCTGCTTTTTCCCGGGACTGTCTTGCCGGCCAGAGCCACGCCACATCGATGTGCGCATGTCCTGTAAAATGAGCTTTCACATCCGTCTTTTGACAGAATTCCCCATAGAATTTCTCTGCCATAAATCTTCTGGCTTCCTCAACAGAGGCCGCAAAATCCGGGCTTCCTTCCCGCACATCTATCAGAGTCAGTGCCTCATTTAACAGATTCAAGATTCTCTCCCGATTATAATCTCCCTCTTCCATACAAAGTGCTGCCTCGAAAGGAACTTTTAGATCATAGTAGAGGCTTTCCACAGCAAGATCCACCTCTGTCAAGGTAGCTTTTAGAAGGAAGGATCGGCTCTCATCTGCCCAGATTTCGTTTACCCAACATCCGCTGTGAGCATAGATATAGATCTCATGTTTTCCGCATTCCATGGTCAGATACCGATGGTTCCAGTCAAATGCCTGAATTGGCTCACCATCCATATAGACCAACATCTGTGGATTGTTGCAATCATCCCATTTCCACTGGTTATCACTGGTCTCAAAGTTCAGGCGATAGTTTCCCGCCTCCTGTGGTACTTCCACAAAGAAATGGAACCAATAGTGGGAATCCGGTGCTTCTCCTGCCCAAACGCCTTCAAATGGACGCCAGTTTCTATCCTCTCCCGGCAAGTGTTCATCCGCTCGATAGCCGCAGTCAGCAATCTCCATGCTGATTTCCTGCGGAATCACTCTTTTTGTAATCTTTCCGTTCACAACACCTAAAAGCGTGCTGATTCGTTCTGTTTTCGGATTTGTATCAATCATATTGAAACTCCTATTGAAAATCGAGCGAAGCAGAGAAAAAGTCTCCACTCCGCTCTTTTTTTCGTACTTTATTTGCTACGTTGTAATAGTTCTGCTTTCCAGTTGTTGGTAAATCCAAAATAAGCCAGGTTTACTTTGCTCATTAAGAATCGCTCCCAAGCAGTTGCCACAGAGGCAATCTTAATCCCGCTTTCTGCAGAGTAGATCAGAACTCCGCCGCCAAATGGCTCTTGCAGCTCTGCATAGAGACGTTCTCCGCAGAATTTACCATCCACATAGACACCAAGATATACATTATGATCGTTGATGCACTGGAAGGTCAGATACAGATTCACTGCTTTGTTGGTAATATCTTTTCCGATGACATTCTTGGAAATAGTCCATTTCTGGGCACCGTTTGCTGCCTCATAGAGTACCAATCCACCATCTACGGATTCAATATGAATACCAAACCACATATTTTCACTGTTACCACCTACGGTCAGGCTTCCTTTGCCCTCCCCTGGGAAGGTAACTTTGCCCTTGAAGACTTTGCCATCTAAGGTATTGAACATACCGGATCTGGCTTCCGTCTTCACATTCTGATCCTCAATCCGAAGGGAGCTAAAAGTCACTTCGGTATAGGTCGATAAGTTCTTTCTCGGAGAATCTAAGATTACCGGTGCTTTGATTGTCGGTTGACTCTCCGGTTTCTTATTCTCTCCTACGTAGACAGACTGAAGCCGAACGGTCTTAGTCTCAGACGCACGTACCACAAATGTATGTAAGCTCTGTAACTGTTCTTTTGTAAAATCTAAGTTTGCTGTATGTACCTCATTTACCACGATAGTCATACGAATCTTATCATTATGCTTGTTAAAGAGGAACCGCAAATCTACCAATTGCCCATAGAAATCCTTGGTGCTCTTGTAGCCTAAGTCGGTAATCTTGAAATTCACATCTTCCTTGGATAAATAGTTCTGGAAATACAAAGTCCCATCATGTACTCCGATATTTAATCCGTTCCAATTGCCTGCGCTTGGTGCAAAGATGATTCCTGCATCCAAGTTACTTTCAGAAAATGCTATTTTCCCGCTAAATGCCACCTTATCATAGTCTTTTACCTTCCAGTCCACACATTTGGTATCCTGATAGGTTCCATTTGCAAGACCTAAGTTATAGAATGTATATTCCTTGTAAGGTCCTGCCGGAAGCTGCGGTTTGGTCGGATCTGACGGTTTCGTATTATTTCCTTCGTATACAGATTTGATCTTCACCGGTTTATCCAAAGCGGAACGCAATACAAAGGCGGTTACCCCACGCAGTTGTGCTTTGGTATAGGTCATCTTCTTCACTGCCTTGTCATTAAAGACGATGGTTACATTCACCTGATCGTTCTCTGCCACAAACATAATACGAATCTTCACATAACTTTTGTAAAATTCTTTGGCTGTCTCATATCCCATCTCTGCAAACGATACGCTGGTATCTTTCTTGCCCAGATAATCCTGTACATATAAGCCATTATCCAGAACGCCGATATTCAGACCATTCCAGTTTCCTTTGTTCGGTGCCAATACAATGCCGGCATCCAATCGACTCTCCGGGAACTGAATCTCTCCGGTAAAGGCGATGCGGTTATAATCCGTAATCTCCCAATCCACGGCTTTGGCCTCGGAATAGGTTCCGTCTAAGAGTCCCAGATTGTAGAACGTATATTCTGTAAAGGTTCCTGTCGGAATCTCCGGTGTGTCAGGCTCCTGTGGACCGGATGGTTCCTGTGGTCCCTCCGGCTTTGGCCCTTCCGGTGTCTCCTCGCTTCCTTCTGATGCAATGGTCATCGGAAGAGACGCAGTACCATAGACTAAGATTGCCTTGATATCCGTAAACTTGGCTGCATCCAAAGTCTGGCTCTTTTCATAAGTATCGTTGACTGTAACACCTACCACCAGATCTCCGTCTTTCTCATCGAATGTAACCCGAATCTTCATAGCTTTCGCAGTCAATTCAGCAGCCGATGCCATTCCCAGATCCCGATAGCCAAGGGCGAAATCTTTGCCACTGATGAAATCCTGAATATATAAGGACTCATTTGCAATGATGAATTTGAGACCGCTCCAGTCTCCTGCACCTCGGATAAATCCAAAGCCCGGCTGTGCGCTACCTTCGGAGAATTGAATCTTTCCGGTAAATGCGACTTTATCTAACTTGGTAATATTCCAGTTCTGTACATTTCCACTCTTGTAGGTGCCATCTGCAATGCCCACATCCCGGAAGGTGAACTCTGTATAGGTTGTCTCCCCCGGTGTACCCGGTGTCGGTTTGTTCTCGCTACCGCTTCCTGTTGTTACGGAATTGGCAACAACCGGATAGGTCGTACTTCCCTGTACTAAAATGCTCTTACACGTTTCCATCTTTTCAGAAGGAATCATCGTCTCTTTCTGACAGGTTCCATTGACTGTCACAACCACTTTCACATTGTCTCCCTCGGTATCGAAGGTCGTGCGAACCTGAAGCGGTGTTCCATACAAGGCAGCTGCAGAAGTAAGGCCAAGCTCCGTATAGGTAAATGAAAAATCCTGGGAAGTCAGGAAGTTCTGTACCCAGAGAGCCTCATTGGCAATGATAAATTTCAAACCACTCCAATTTCCTGCATTTGGAACAAAGCCAAAACCTGCCCCTTCACCACTTCCCGGATTTCGGAAGGTATACGTTGCGGCAAAGGCTACTTTGTCATATTTCTCAATCTGCAATGCTTTGATTGTCGGTGCCTCATAGGTACCGTCAGTAATGCCTACGTCAGACAGGGTATACTGGGTATAATCCTGCTCTTTCGCACTACTTTTTGTGGATAAAGCGCTCACTGCCGGAAGCAGCAAAGCACAGGTGCAAAGGATTGCAACGAGGGATGTTCCTATTTTTTTCTTTCTATTCATATACCTCTACCTCCTTTACTCCATTACAATCAGAACACCTTCCCCTGCCGCCATGGCAAGTTCCAGCTTACTGGTCTTTACATATTTGGATTCCCCATTCTGAATCACTTCCATCTTGTAGGTTCCCTGGAAATCTACGGTGATATCCTGAGCATAATCAGAATCGTAATTAACTACATAAAATGCAGATTTTCCCTGGTAGTTAAAGCATCCGGTCAGAGCATTGCCTGTCACCTTCTTCAGTTCTCTCCAGGAATCTCCTTCCAGATTGATTCCCTCAGCATCAGATATATCAGCAGATGCCTCTTTTCCGGAGGAAATCACCCCTTTGCTTACGGAATTCATAAGCACATGGTCGATTGCCTGAATCTGTTTGCTTGCATCCTGGGCATAATAGTACCAACGGTTCTTATTTCCCATAGCTCCAAATAATCCATTTCTCTCGAAATCGTACACATCCGGGTCCGTTGTATAGGAAAAATAATATGGCTGGAACAACATAAAGTAAAGTAATCCCTGGGCTCCCATAGCAAGGGAGGTATTGATGCTCCAGTCGAACTGTCCTTCCAATGGCTTCGGATCACCTGCCTCCAGACCTTCTACATTATCATCCCAGTAACTTCCCGCTGCCAGATAGGTCCAGAGAGGAAGATTGTATTTCTGTGCTGCCTGCCGTGCCAATGCGAAGTTGTAGAGATAGATACTCTTGGTATTTCCTTCATCCCACGGATACAGGTCAAATACTACCGCACTTGGATGCATGGTCGTGCAATATTCTTCCAGATATTCTTTGTAAATATCTTTCTGTTCTTTGGAATTGATACGAATCAAGTTGGTATAAATGTCTACGTCACAGGTATTGTGAAGTACCTCTGTCAACTTGTCATAATCTTCCATATTATTTCCTTCCGGTTTGGTCCAATAGGTCTTACCACCCGGCTCGTCTACCACATATAATCCACAGAATGCAGGATGGTTGCGGTACTCTGCAAGTTTGGCAGATACAATATCTGCTTCCACTTTATTATCTTTTCCTTTCATTGCCAGAATGGAGTCGTCTTTAATATAGACGCCAATACCATATTTGGCTCCCAGATCCAGTAAGGTCTTTCCTAGATCCCCGCTGGTATCCGATTCCGTATGTGGAAGGAAATTGACACCACAATCTGCAAGCGCCTGCATATACTCATCCGTAAAGAAGTTCGGAATCGTCTGGGCGTTCGGAGAAAAATTCGCTGCGGAATACGGTCCGAAGAAACCGCCTATCGGCATCACATCCTTCCCTCCGATAATGTCATAGGAAAGGGCGTAGGAGGTCTCTGCCTCCATGGGTTCTATGGCAACTGTCTCTGTCTTTCCTTCTGTCGGTGTGCATCCCACTGCCGATACTGCAATGGCAGCCACCAGCACCAAACTGATTGCTTTTTTCCATTTATCTCTTCTCATCGGTCTGCACCCCTTTCTTCTTATTTACAAAACATAATACAGCAGTCAGTAATAGCAATACCGCGCAAGCTGCACCTACAACATAAACCGGCATGTAGGATACGGTCGCTTCTGTTTTCTCTACCTTCGCATCTTTGTTATAATTTAACCCTTGCGGAGTATACTGAAAATCAGAAGGAATCTCAATCTTAGAGCTCTTATACTCTACCGTCGGTTTGATTGCATCTTTATCTTTGTTCACCACTTTGATATTATCAATCGCATAGGTGGTCGCTCCCCCGGTCGGTGCCCAGATGGCAATGTTACCGGTTGGTGTAAAGGTCAATTTGTAGCTGACACAAGTATGCCATGCTTTTTCTCCAAGGAAACGAAATGCCAAGGTTACCTGTCCGTCAAGCACAGACAACTTCACGCTGAATCCTTTTCCTTTTGTAGATTCTTCCTGTGGAATGTCGCTTTTAAAGCTTTCGTTGGTACGAATGTTATAAGCACCACTTGGATTGTTAAATACAAGCAAATCTGTGGCCTGGGTATAGCCGGCTTCGTTGGTATGCTCGGAACCTTCTGCACCGAAACAAACTGCCAACTCTCTGGATGCCGGAGTTGTCACTTCCCCTTTTTCATTATAGACACTCTCATGCTGATAATATGGAATGTCAAAAGTCATCTCAAAGTTGGAATACTTGTATTTGGTAGAGACATAGGCAATCCCGGTATTATTCAGTTTCAATACCTTGCTTCCCTTATAGTCCTCAATCTTCATATAACTTGGCGCATAGCTGCTTCCGCTAAGCGCTTTACTCTTTAGCAGATTGGCATTGAAATATCCGTCTTCAAAATCTTCTTCAAAATCCGGTGCTTCCGGTCTTTCATAAGAAAATCTGGATAAGCGAAGGTCTTTTACCTTCACGGCACATCCACCTGTCTGCATAAATCCCATACTTCCTTCTCCGGTAAATGGAATCTTGCCCTTATATACTTCCTTGCCGTTGACAGAAAGTGTCATGGTCTTCTTCGTAGAAAGTTCTACTTCCACCTTCGGACTATTGCCGGAATAATTAGTCTTTTTCAACAATTCTGTGGCTTTTCCTGCTTCCTCATAAGCTAAGACTTTCACATAGGTGCCACCTTTGTTTCCAAATACCACTTCTAAATTTCCTTGCTCTCCTGACATAGCTGCAACGCTCTGCAACCCCATGGCAAAGATAAATTCTTTCCCATTCGGAAAGGCAGAAAAATCCAAGGTGAATTTGGCAGACAGTAATTTGCTGCTCTGCTCACTAATCTGTGCCAGTTCTTTGGTAATGACACGACTGGCATCGGTACTGTCCTTGTCAAAAATGATCATTCCATTCTTACCTGTCACATCTTCGTCCGGATTGTACCAGGTACCACCATTTAACTCTTTCTCACAGCTGGTACCATCAATGATATTCTCACTATATCCGGCATTTGCCGGAAGGGCCGGCATGGCAGTGACAGCAAGCACTGCTGCCACACCAAGAAACAACCCTTTGATATTCTTTCTTTTTACCATCGTAACACCTACTTAATATTTGCTAACCAGTTTCCTTCATAGTTCTTGTCAATGTAATCCATCAACGTATCCCATACCTGATCTGCAGTCTTCTTATCTGCTGCGTTCTGTGCACAGAAGTACTGGATATAAGACTGGTCACCGAAGAGGTTGGTTGCTCCACCATCTACGAAGATTTTGTGATTCTTCGCACTGTAAGCACTTGCATACTGGTAAGCCTGATTTAACATTTTGGCCTGGCCCTGCTCAAATGCTGACCAGGAAGAAGTATCGATGTCGCCGCTATCCAAAGAAAGTGGCATGGTCAGATGCTGTGCATCTAAGTAAATCTTGTATCCTTCGTCAGAGTAAAGATATTTTAAGAATTCTTTTGCTCCGTCTTTTGCATTGGAATATGCCGGAATGTAAGCACCGTGGCCACTGTAGTTCTGTGCTACGGTATTTCGTGCCGCATAGACATAATCCCAATCTGCAGCAGATACTTTCATACCGTTTACATCATAGCCATCGCCTTTTTTGTAATCTTCTACTTTTGCAGTTCCATCGGTTACTGCATCAATGGCATCTACCAATTTTGCCAATTCGGAATCTTTCTTTACCGTTGACAATTTGTCTGTAATCGAAGAGATTACCGGTGTCTTCATGGTCAAGAAATTGTCCGCATTTCCTACGGATTTCATTTCATTTGCCATCCAGCTACCATTTACCATCATAGCGCAGGACTTGTTCAAGAACTGTGTCTGCATACTTACGTGGTCTGCTGAGTTAGAACCGGATACGACATAATCAGGTGTAATGATTTTCTCATATACTTTAAGCGCCTGGTAACGTCCGTCTTTTGCCATAAATACATCTTTGCTCGGGCTGTTGCCTTTGTCGTCTTTGCTTGCATAGAACGTATTGACTGTATAATCCAATCCATCATACTGTGCTGCAAATACTTCTGTCAGCATATGCCAGTAACCACCTTGTTTGAAATGGCACCAAGGTGTCATGCCTTTACGATATAAGGTGTCACATAATACAGAAAGTTCATTGGTCGTACGTGGAAGCTGGGTAATGCCTGCTTCTTTGAACATCTCAGTATTATATACGATACCGGCAACTCCGCCACCATAAGTCAGAGAGTATACGTTGCCATCTGCATTGGTTTCTGTATCTAAGTATGCTGCATCAAATTTCTCACGAATCGTCTTAGATTCTCCCTCAATCTTGGTATCCAGAACATCATTTAACGGTTCGTTGGCTGTATCGGAAGATTTCAGCGCAATATACAAATCTGTCGTATCGATGTCATCCATCTTATAGGCAGAGATTACTGCTGCTGCGTCTGCAGATGCAGTATATTCTACGTTGTATTCCGGATGTGCTTTCTCAAATCCTGCAATCACTTTATCCAACCATTCTACACCGAGACCTGCCTGCCATACACGAATCTCAATGTCTGTTGCTGAGTTTCCAATCTCTTTTTTGGAATTGCCACCGCATCCGGCCAACATTCCAACTGCAAGTAAACCGCTCATGCCTAGAGCTACAATTTTCTTCATTTTCATCTTATATGTCTCCTTATCCTTTTAGTCCACCAATTGAAACATTGGATGTAATGGTTTTATTAAATGCTACAAACAGAATCAACGCCGGCAATAATACGAACACACATGCCGCAAAGAGAATATCCAGTCTCGCCCGGAAAATCATCTCTGTATTAAACTGGTAAATACCATAGGCCAATGTTGGTAGATTCGGTCTATAGATCATGGCACTTTCAAATTCATTCCAGTAACCAATCCAGCTTGTAAGAAATAGTGCCCCAAACATTGGTTTCGCCTGTGGAATCATAACCCGATAATAGATATCGAAATGATTGGCTCCATCAATCATGGCTGCTTCTGCATAAGACCAGGAAAGATTCTTAAAATATGCCATAAAATACAAGGTTGCTGTCGTGGTTACGGAACCTACGACTAAGAGCTGTCCATAACTGTCGATCAATCCCAAGTTATGATACAGGCGGTACATACCACCGGAAGTACCATAGAGTGGAAGGGTCATAACGGTTAAGATAATCGCATGCACATATTTGCTTCCCGGGAATTCGTATTTGGTACAGCAATAGGAAAACTGCATGGTAATAAATAGGGTTGCAAATGCAGGCCATACGGAAAACAGAATACTGTTCATCAACATGGTTCCGAAGGAATTTCCTCCTACCTGGAGAAGATCTAGCATCTCCGCATAATGCTCCCAATGCCACTCTGTTGGCAATCCGAAAGGATTCATAATAATCTCTGTATGAGACTTTGCTCCTGCAATCACCGACCAGATGATGATGTAGAGATAACTAAGTGCCACGACACTAAAGATCACGGATACCACGCAATGAAGCGCAACTTCCGCAGGAGCTTTTCGCCTGAAATTTTTAAATAGATCAAATTTTTTCATCTTTCGCTCCTCCTAAAATTCTACTTCATCAAATACTTTATTTGCATTTCTACGGATAAAGGTTGCAAGAACCACGGCAATAACCGTCATGCAAACACCTACCGCAGACATGTAATTATATACATTGGATGTATACTGGTTACCGGAACCATTTAACAACTGTAACTGTAACCAACAGCTTAGGGTCATGGTGCCATATGCACCTTTGGTAAAGAGGAATGCCTTTCCGCCGCAGCTAAACAAGGTACAAGTCATCAATACCATCTGAAGTCCCACTGTCGGCCAGACAATCGGTACTACAATCTTGGTAAATTCGGTCCACCAGTTGGTTCCATCCAAACGTCCGGATTCCAGAAGTTCGTTTGGAATTCTGGCAAAGGTTCCACCCCAGATAATCAGATCTCCCGGAAAACCAAACCAGAGCATCTCTGCAAAAATTACAACATTAGCAAAACGGCTATCTGCCAGAAGATCCGGAGAATAATTAAGGCCCATTAAGCCTGCCACTGCTTCTGCAATAAATCCGTTCGGTGCAAGAAGCTGCGTCACAACCAATGTGGTTGCTACACTAAAGAAAATCATCGGCAAGAAGAACAGTACCCGATGTAATTTGTAAAACGGGATCTTCTTGTAGATAAAAAATGGTACTAATACTTTGAGTGGATAGACCAATACGTTAATACCAAATGCCAATAAGGTATTGCGAAGTCCCACTCGGAGGTCATTGCCTCCATCTTTTAGCGATTCAAACACGCGCACAAAATTGTCCGTGGTCCAGCTTCCATCTCTTCCCTGAAATGCCATCAAAAACGCGCTGGAATTTGGAACAATGTAAAACAGGATGAAGACAAAGATCGGAATCGCCAAACTAGATATAATAAAAAGAATTTCTGAGGTGTCACGTTTCTTTCGTCTTCTATGCATGTTTCTTACTCCTTCTATACATCAGTACAACCAAAATGCCGGTCACAAGAATCATAGCAGCACATAATATGTATACCACATCATTGGCATTGGAAGTCTCCACCTTGCCGGTTTCGATTGCCAGATACTCATTGCCATCACCATTTTGATATTTTGCATAAATGGTTACGGATTCTGTCACATAGCGGTCAAAATCAAAGGCTTTTCCATCTGCCGTACACCATTCTTTGAAGGTGTCTCCTTCTACTGTAGGATTGGCTGGCCGGTTGACTTTGTATCCATTTGCAGAAGTGACATCAACGGTCCAGGTTCCTGCCTCGGAAGCCGCGCCTGCTACAAACGTTACTTTGGTATCTTTCAGGCGGTTGTAGCGATGATTCTCGCTATCTGTCATGTAAGCGTAGTAATATTTGTACTCGCTCTTCTTGCCGTCCATCTTCATCGTCAGCTTGCTTCCTGTAATGGAATAGGTTCCTTTTTCCTTAGAATCCTGGTCTCCACACGTCTCCAGAACTGCTTTCTGGGTGTCTTCCAGTACAATCTGTCGATTGGTCTCTTCACACCAATAAACGGCTTCGCACTGAGAATAATCTTCTAACTCTCCGTATTTGGTAATGTTGATGGTCTCTTTGTTGGTCTGAACACCAAGGTTCTGTCCGTTCTTATCGTAACATCTAAAATTCTTAATATCTGCTGTTACGCTATGTTCTACACCCTCTCCAATCCACAGAGAGAAGTATCCTGCATCCTCTTGGAAGGTACCGTCTTTGGATGGAAAACTGAAGATCTCTTCTTTTCCTTTTATGGTCCGTTTTACAAGAACTCGTAATTCTCCATTTTCCTTAGCCGCATAGACGACATAGGACGCACCTTCCATAAAGAGCGGACTTCCTTTCTCGCACAAATCGTAGCTCAGGACACCGGACGCATGCGGATACTGATCCTTCGGCCCTTTGGAATATGCTACCCCTACCTGGGTTGCATCGTTATTCTTTACATTTTCCACCTGATAAGTCATATAGACTGCATCACTGTCAGTACTAACCGCATTGCTGATTGCAATATTTGCTTCATTATTCAAGGTAAACTCGTAATACTGTCCTACTTCTTTTTCATTTAGAAGGCTGTTGGTATAGATAACGGTATTACCGGACTGGCTCTTCATATGTACGCCAAGATCGGTTCCCTTGGCATCATAGAACATAACGGATGACAATTTGGCATTCATCACGCCGGCAAACCAGACACCGAAATATTTGCATCCGGTATTGAAATCACCGATGCTCTCCGGCAATTCAATCCATTTGGATTCTTTGCTACTCTTCTTGGCGATGACGTAACTGAATCCTTCCTTGGTTACTTCCATACGATAAAAGTAGGTAGCCCCTTTTTCCAGAAGCAAATCCGTAGTGAAATCGTATTTCATCATTCCTTTGACATACGGCCAATCTTCTTCTCCGTCCCGGGTAATGATGATACCATTCTGGCTCAATTCCTTCTTCTCTACTTCATCTACGGTATAGGTCAGGTAGAATCGTTCTCCGACTTTCATATCTACTGCCTTTTCGTTTCGAAGGAAGGAGTTGCCGGTATCGGAAATCATCATGGCATAGGCCGTATTACTTGGCTTTACTTTTCCGATTTCTTCAAAGGGTTCCGTAGCCGCAGCTGCCGGCAGGATACTTCCTGCCAGTAGGCAACCAACGGTCAAAACTCCCATTATCTTTTTCAAAATCTTATATCTCATATCTGTCCCTCTTCATTTAGCAAGCTATCTATCTTCTTCGTCTCCCCGACTAGATAATCTCTAAGCAGGTCGCAATCGACGGATTCTATCTTGTAGTCTCCATTGAGATCGCCCATTCCCGGATAGTTAGTCGTTGCCTTCTCAGCCATTGCTTTCTTCATGCGAACGATATCTGCTGCATCTACTTTGCCATTTCCATTCAGGTCGCCGTAGAGAATGGTTCCAAACTGTACCTCGCCTGTATTACCTTTTGTATGAACACACTGGTATGAAATGGTTCCGTCGGATGCTTTCACGGTCTTGTAGTAGCACTGTGCATCGTCATTATTCTCAAGTACTACCAATGCGCCTTGTCCTGCACCTATGGTAAGTTTCATGGTCTTATCTGTCATGTTACCGCACTTGCTCTCGCCATTCTGTACCACACGTACATGGTAAGCCTGATCAAATGTCAGGGTGATCTCTGCTTGCGCTGTTACATCATAGTTTACCACATAAAAGGCCTCTGTGTCACGATAATTAAAACAACCGACAAGGGCACCGTACTCAGCACAATTTGTACTAACCGCTGTGAGCTTACCATGAGATTTCTTCACCGTTGTGGTATCCTTTCCTCCGAGCATTGATATATTTCCCGCTGCCTGGCTCTTAGCATAACCGCCGCTTGCCACGATCGCCGTACTTGTTGACTTCATTAAGACATCATCCACTGCTGCAATCTGCTTGTTGGCCTTTTGAACCCAAGTGTATCTGCCAGATTCTTTTCCGTTTGACAAGATAACACCGTTTCTATCAATCGGATTGGAAGGATCCGTACCGTCAAAGTTGGTCGGCTGAATCAGCGGGAACCACACAATTCCCTTTGCGCCAAAAGCGAGAGCCGTATTCACATTCCAATAGGTCTCTGCTTCATTGGCAATCAGATTCTCTGTTGTTGTATCAGTATCGTTATCAAAGTTACCGCCTGCCTGTACATAGGACCAGAATGGAACGTTCTTGTCTAATGCCACATTTCGTGTCTTTCCAAGTGTTCTAAAGTATCCACTTGCATCTTCTGCATCCTCTTCTAGACCATTGTTAAACGGATAGTCATCACTTGAGATTACCTGTGGATTTCCATTCAGCATATATTGGTTCCAGTATTCATCATAGTAATCATTTTTTCTGTATGTGGTAACCCAATCACCGTACTCATTCACTGTCCTCGCATCTTCGGCTGCCATGTTAACAAATCCGGTTACATTAGAGAAGACATTTAACTTATTAGAAATACCTGTATAATTTTCCAACGGACGTGGATTCTCTGTTGCTTTATCATATGATGGCTCATCTACAATATGAATCCCGAGGAAGGATTCAAAATAGCTATACTTTCCTAATTCTGCTGACAACGTCTTATTTGTCAATGTGTCTGCTAATTGATGCTCATTCAATTTGTAATCATCTACAAACCATCCCAAGCCATATTGATCTGCTAATGCCAATGCTTTCCTTGTATAAGAAGCATCTCCACCGGCATCATTATCTGTATGGTTTACCATATTTACTCCACTGTCTTTGATTATCTGGAAAATATCTCCTGTCAGATAATCTTTTTCGTTGGAAGTATATGGGCCAAAATATCCAGCAATCGGCATCACATCATTGCCACCCAAATAATTATAGGTTTTTGCCGGCACATAGTATTTAGCAAGCATCGTTTTTAACGCTTCTGCATTGTCTTCGACTTCTTTCAACAATTTTAAGTCTTTCTTGTCTACCGCACCATCATTATCGATATCGGCCGCATATTCTGCAGCTGTTGTCGGTATGATACGGGAAGATGTCTTTAACATATTCTCCAATGCAGTTACATCGGCACTTATTCCGGCTGTTCCGTCTAAGTTCACATCACCTAAAATGTATAAAGCTACCTCTTGAACATAGCGTTCTGCACTCCGTGTAACCTCTGTGGTAATTACATAATCCCCTGGCTTATCAAGTTGATTCTCTACTACTTCAACTTTCTTTCCGCTCTGTGTTACGGTTGCATCTCCAGAAACAAAATAGTTCTGCGCCGTAGCATGATCGTATTTCCGCAAATTATAAGATGTTGGCTTCTGCTTAATCTCTTTCACCTCAGGAGCAATAAAGGTAATACTTGATGCTCCCGGTGTATAGATTGCCATCTTGTTACCAGTAACATTACCTGTGGTTGTTCCTGCTGGTAATTCAATATCATTCACCCAAATGCGAATTTCATAATTTTTTTTATCAGATGCAATTTTCATAGCAATCTTTATATTAAAGCTCTCTGAGTATGTTTTCATACCAAACTGTGCAGGTGTAATATAGAAGTCCAGCGTTGTATATCCATATCCAAAAACTTTATCTTTATTTGTATACAAAATCTGAGGAGCGGTCCAGTCACCCTCAAAACCATAGGCAAAATAGGCCGGTTCTTCCTCTGCTTCGTCCGGGAAATTGTACTGTATATCCGTATCAAGATATGTCATATCCAGGGTAGCAGCACCTTCATAGGCTCCTGTTGGGTATCCACTTTCACTGGCAACGTATGTTCCATATCCCAAACCTTTAAAATCTGCAGGTGTGATTCGCTTGTAACCTTGCGTCTCCAGTTTGGTATTAACATCGATTGCTTCACCTAAAGAAGAACGATAGGATATGGCTCCTGTTCCTGAGTGAATCAAGATTCCGGTTCCAAGCACTTCTTGGTATCCAGGCACCTCATATGCCTTATTCCAGTTACCCACAGTCAGATTCACTATCACTCCGGTATCTGTATAGGTTGTTTCAACCTGAATCTTCACTTCGTCAGTTGTAGAAGCAACGCCTATTTGACTCTTTGAAATACCTTCGAAACAATTATTTTCTTTTTTTCCAGTTGTATCATAGATCCAGAAATCCTCTCCAGACCAGAAAAGTTTCATTCCGGTTTCTTTTTCATTAACACCGTAAAGAATGTAGTCTGACTGATCTTTCGTTGCAAAAGATACATAACCGGTAAACTTTACTTTGTCCAGATTGGTCTTCCCATTCGGTACCTTTGTAGAGGAAACATCTTGACGAATAATCTTTCTTCCTTCCAGGCCAAAACTGTTAAAACCAGCTTCGACGGTAGGCTCTTCTGGAACATCCGGAGTATCTGCTTCCCCATCAGATGCAACCGTCATAGGCAAGGTTTCCGTTGCTTGAATTACAATCTTTTTACAAGTTTCCATTGCTTCAATCGGTGCATATGTAGATTTTGTCACTGTATCATTCACAGTAATCGTAATATCTACATTTGTCTCACCTTTCACAAATGCAACCTGAATCTTAATTGGTTGACTCAGCATCTCTTCCAAAGAATCAAATCCAAGCTCTCCGTAATTAAAACAGCGATCTGCAACACCACCTTGCACAAGATAGTTCTGTAAATATAAATCACTGCCATTTGCAATAATAAATCTTAATCCACTAAGATTAGATTCTCCTGGCACAAAGCCAAAACCGCAGGCTTCTCCACCATTCGAAAATTTAACTTCCCCCGTAAAACAAACACGATTATAATCTGTAAAATCAGCGAAGTGATTAGATGTATAAGTACCATCACTTATTCCAACATCGCTAAATGTATAATCTGTATAAGTTTTTTCTACCGACTTGATATTTGCCGGTATTGTATCTGTTCCCTTTGCAAACACATATTTATATGCTTCCAGTGTAGCCAACGGAAAAGTGAATGTTTCAGTAACGACATCATTCACCGTCACAAAAACCTTCATATTGTTTTCTCGCTTCATAAAAGTTGTTCGTATCGTCCAATCTTTCCCTGCGATCTCCGTGCCATCCTTTAACCCCAACGCGTCTGCACTGATATATTTCGTCTGATTCGAGCCAGTTCCATCCTCTACAATAATCGCATCATCCCAGTAAATGAAACAAAACGCTGTGACGCTATTGGCATCACAAAAGCCATATCCTGTGGAATAATTCATTTCAGAGAAATTAATTGTCCCAACAAATGAGATTCCATTCCAACTAGAAATATTCATTTTTTTTGGTGTAAAAGCTTTGTAATTTCCATCTTCCAAATCTGCATCCAAGAAAGTATACTCTTCACGAGCCAAATTCACGGATTGAATATTTACTGGTACATCACTTGTTCCTGTTGCAAATACATAATTGTATTCTTCAATTTTAGTCAACGGAAATGTAAGTGACTTTGTAACAATATCATTCACTGTCACTAACACGTTCATATTGCCATCACGCTTCAAAAAGTTCGTTCGTATCGTCCAATCTTTTCCAGCAATCTCAGTACCATCTTTCAACCCCAAATCTGCAGCTGATATATATGTTGTCTGTCCCGAATTGGTATAATCCTCTATAATAATCGCATTGTCACAATAAATATAGCGAAAGCCTGTGCTACTTCCTGCGTTACAAAAGCCATATCCTGCTCCAGTACTCATTGTCGAGAATTTGACTTTGCCCACAAACGAAACACCATTTAAGGTAGAGATTTCTAACTTCTTTGGTGTATATACACTATAATTCCCATCCGTCAAAGATACATCGCTAAACGTATATTCATCATATGTCAAATCCACAGATTGAATATTTACTGGTACATCACTTGTTCCTGTTGCAAATACATAATTGTATTCTTCAATTTTAGTCAACGGAAATGTAAGTGACTTTGTAACAATATCATTCACTGTCACTAACACGTTCATATTGCCATCACGCTTCAAAAAGTTCGTTCGTATCGTCCAATCTTTTCCAGCAATCTCAGTACCATCTTTCAACCCCAAATCTGCAGCTGATATATATGTTGTCTGTCCCGAATTGGTATAATCCTCTATAATAATCGCATTGTCACAATAAATATAGCGAAAGCCTGTGCTACTTCCTGCGTTACAAAAGCCATATCCTGCTCCAGTACTCATTGTCAAGAATTTGACTTTGCCCACAAACGAAACACCATTTAAGGTAGAAACATCTAACTTCTTTGGTGTATAGGCTTCATAAGTTCCATCTGCTAGCCCCACATCATTAAAGGTATATTCTGCATATCCAACTTCCGCCGCCTCACTCACAAAGGACAGCCCCTGAAACAATCCCAACACCATGGTGAAGATCAACATCCAAGATAAGAGGACTGCTCTTTTTTTCTTCATTTCCATACTACACTCCTTCTTTCTTCATATTTTTGAGTGCATATAGCACTACCCCCCCCACAAAAAGAAGCCTTTTCTTACTTTTTATAGGGAGGGTACTTGTTACACAATAATATCTTTCAAGGTCTCCAACGCACACTGCACCATATGCTGTCCCAGTTCCATACTGGTCTCCACTGCATTTGCCGCAAACCATTCTGTATTATCCTTGCATCTCTCCAAATCTACATGGTCCGGATAGAGGGCATACATCAGACTGCTTTCATATTTGCCCGCATGGTCGAAACCGCCACATTTGTGCTGTGCTTCTGCACTGAGAAGCGGAATCACTTTGATATAGGAAAATGGGTCATCCCCAGTGCCTAAATTCTCATAATAATCCGCATAATCATTGCTTCCCCACCAGCCTTTTCCTCTGGTCTCTTCCATGTATTCCATAATGACTTTCTTCGCTGCCTTGTGACAAGCCAGTGTCATCGGCATCAATCCTGCCTCTTCGGTCTGATGATGAGCTACCAGATATAAATTCTTAACGCCACCCCAGATCATGGATTTTAAAATGCAATAAATATAATTTTCATAAGCATCCACATCCACGTGAATGGTGCCACTTTCCGGCCCTGCTACTGCATAGCTGGCAACACCATACCAGATTGGCGGGCATACTACAATCTCTTTGGATTTTTCCAACTCTCGCATGACACCGTTGATGACCATAGTATCTGTACCGCAGCTCGCGTGGTGTGCATGATACTCAATGGTTCCAATCGGAATCACGAAAGGAACTTTTCTTTTCTTCGCATCTTCCAGTTCTTTGTAGAACATATCTACCATCTGCATAACGAAACTCTCCTTTTAGAATTCTAATTCATAAAGTGTTCCAATCTCCGGACAGATCAGGTCGCATCCTTCTTCTGTTACTGCGATACCTTTTTCCCATCTTACGCCAAATGTATCTGTTGAGATATAGGTATCAATCTGGAATGTCATGTTTGGCTGAAGCAGGTAATCAGAACTTGTCTCGCACCATGGTGCTTCTACTTCAATCATACCGGTTCCGTGAAGTGGTCCGTATACGAAGTTCTCTTTGAATCCGTTGTCTACGTAGTAATCATAGAATCCCTGTGCAATCTGTGCTGCCGGAACGCCTGCTTTGATCTGGTTCTGTGACCATTTGTGTGCTTCCAAACCAAACATTACGATGTCTCTTCTCTTGCCTTCCAATTTGCCAAGAACGATCGGATAACCGATTGCTGCTGAGTATCCGTCAATCTTCGCAGACAGGTTCAACTGTACGATATCGCCTTTTTCGAATTTTCGATAGCTGGAACGAGAAATCGCATGTCTTGTAGATGCTTCTGAGAATACATACATCGGAAGTCCTTCGTATTCTGCACCATTTTCATAGATTACTCTCTGTGCAACACCAACCATCTGAAGTTCGGTCATACCCGGCTGGATCTCTTTGATTACCTGCTGTGTTGCAAGTTCTGCAATGCGGTATCCTTCTCTGAGACAGTTAATCTCGTTGGCTGTCTTAATAGAACGAAGGGTTACCATGATATGGTCTGCTCTTACAATCTCTGCTTCCGGGAATGCTGCCTTAATACCTTCCATAATGATTACAGAAGTATCTAAGTAACTTGCTACACCGATACGAAGCTTCTTACCTGTTACACCGATTGCGTTAAATACATCCTGGTATGTATCCGGTACCAATTCCGGATATGCCGGGTCTGCACTTTCTCTATATTCTTTCAAGATAAAGATCTTCTCAATCTTAGAGCGGTCTGCTGCAAAATGGCGGCTTTCCGGTCCTGCCATCAATGCTGCATCTCCATTTGCGGAAATAGCTACACCACATCTCTCGAAAAGTGGCCAGAAGCCTGAGAAGTAACGTGCATTTGCATAATCTGCCTCATTGGAGTTCACGATTAAAACGTCAAGTCCTTCCTTCTGAATTAATTTTGCTGCTCTTGCAATTCTTTCTTTGTACTCGTAATCCGGAATCCGGATTGTTCCATGTTCTGCCATGTCTTTGTCCTCCTTAAAATAAATATGTTCTATGTTGTATGTTAATCACATGCATAACCATTCTCTGTATAGAAAGCAACTTTTCTCGGTTCTGCTCTTCCGTACAATGCCACGATTGGCTCATCGCTCTCTAACATAATCGCATACTGTTCTTCAAATGCTGCTGTATAAGCTCCGAAATCTTTCTCTTCGTTGGTCCGCAGGCAACGTACACGCTCTGCCCCCACTGTTACTTCGATATCTTTTACCGGATCCCGATCCGGGTAAAACAAGGTAATGCGAATGTGTGCATCGTTCTTTCCTGTATTGGTAATGATGATGGACTCATGTCCCGGAATCTCATTCTCTCCTTTCGGTGGTAATTCTGCATCCGGAAAAATCCAAACTTTTTTACCATATGCCATGTCTATTCCCTCCTAACTACCTAATTTCTTGTATTATAGAACAATTTTAACACGATATTACCCTGATAAACATGGAACATTTTCCTAAAAAATAGTAAAATCTTATGGAAATTGTAGGATTTGACTCTCTTTTTTCCTTTTTTTGCTAATTTTACGTGCATTTTGCGCAATTTCCTCTTTTCGAAACATTCATTTTGTTATATAATCTCACTGTTACGAAGGAGGTTTTTCCCATGCTTGGATTAGATTATAACGAACGTGTTTCCCACGAAATGCAACATATGCCTTTCTCTTATTACCTGGTAGATGCCTCCCATCCGGCTTACTATGCCCCGGCTCACTGGCATCGCCAATTGGAAATTGTCCACGTATTGAAGGGAACACTACGGATTTTTCTGGATGAATTCGAGTACACTTTGACCGCCAACCAGATGATCTATATCAACCTGGAGGTGATTCACAGTTTTGTGCCGGAAAATTGTATCTATGAGATTATTGATTTTGACGCAGATGAATTGCTATTGCGAACTGCTTTCTGCAAGGAATCCCTACAGATTTTTGTAAACCACAAAGTTCATATATTGCCGGAACAGCCCATTGCTGATGAAAAACTTCTTGCCATTTTACAGAACTTATTTACTCTGACAGCAGGCTCTGCCGGAACAGATAACCTAATGGCCCTTGGTACGTTATTCGAATTCTTAGGATATATCTATAGCAACCATGCTTATACCGAATATCACAGTAATTCCGGCAGTGCGAAAGCCTTCCGCACCTTGCTGGATTATATCGAGGAATCTTATATGAAACCACTCACGCTTGCAGACATGGCGCAGGTAGCGCAGATGTCCCCCAGCCATTTCTCAGCCATGTTTCGGGATTTCTTCCATCAGACGCCTATCGATTACCTGAACACCTACCGCATTGAGCGGGCAAGTCTGATGCTTACCGGGACTGACCTGTCTGTTACAGATATTTCCTACCAGTGTGGTTTTAATGATAGCGCCTATTTTGCTAAAGTTTTCCGAAAATACAAAGGGATTACCCCGAAGAAATATCGGATGATGCCAAGATAAATCATCCCTCTGCTTTTGCTATCAAAAAAGAAAGTGCTGACGCACTTACGAAACTTCATTCGTTGGTGTATCAGCACTTTTTGCTTTCTTTCTACCTATGAACAATCCCAAAATAGCTACTATTACCAGCACACCTGCAAGCAATTGTGACACTGCCATATTGGTTCCCCAGAGTAGGAGCTGGTCGGTTCGAAGCCCTTCAATCCAACATCTTCCGACCCCATAGCCGAGTAAGTACAATAGGAAAACTTCTCCTTGGAATTTCTTATGTCTTCTCCATAGCAACAGTCCGATAAGCACTGCCAGGTTCCATAGAGATTCGTAAAGGAAGGTCGGATGCACCTGAATGTAGGACACGCCATCAACCACTTCCATATGTTGTCTCATCAGTTCTGTCACATCTGAGCTTCGTACTGCATCCAGCGGAAGTCGCATAGCCAGAAGGCTGTCGGTATATTCTCCGAAAGCTTCCCGGTTAAAGAAATTCCCCCATCGTCCGATAATCTGTCCCAGAATCAAACCCAATCCTGCTGTGTCGCAGAGCATTCCGAAACTTTTCTTCTTTACTTTGGAATAGATGACCGTGGTCAAAATCGCCGCAATCACGCCTCCGTAGATTGCCAGTCCGCCGCCTCTGAGATTGAAAATGCTAAGGAGATCGTCCTTATAAAGATCCCAAGAAAACGCCACGTAATACAATCTGGCACCGATAATGGAGAAAATCACGGCATACAAAGCCAAATCGTAATAGGTATCCGGATCCTGTCCTGTCTTCTTCGCTTCTCTTACTGCCATCAGTACCCCTGCAATAATTCCAATTCCGATGATGATGCCATAGAATGCAATCTCAAATCCAAATACAGAAATATTCTGTCCCACATTTTTCAAATGTATGCCCAAATGTGGAAAATCAATGGTCTTCGTCATATCCTTGCCTCATTTCTTATACGTTGAATCTAAACAGGATAATATCCCCATCCTGTACCACATATTCTTTTCCTTCCAGACGTACCAATCCTTTTTCTTTGGCTGCTGTATAGGTTCCGCAATCCATCAAATCGTCATAGCTTACGATCTCTGCACGGATAAATCCACGCTCGAAATCAGAGTGAATCTTACCGGCTGCCTGTGGTGCTTTTGTTCCTTTTGTAATGGTCCAAGCGCGGACTTCCGGTTCTCCAGCTGTCAGGTAGGAAATCAATCCAAGAAGGCTATAACTTGCCTTAATCAGTTTCTCCAGACCAGATTCTTCCAAACCAAGGTCTTCTAAGAACATCTTCTTCTCATCTTCCTCCAGTTCCGCAATCTCCTGCTCAATCTGGGCACATACTACAAATACTTCGCAATTTTCTTCTGCTGCATATTTGCGAACAGCCTGTACACCTGCGTTGTCTGCCCCGTCATTTGCCAAATCATCCTCTGCCACATTTGCCGCGAAGATGACCGGTTTGTAGGTCAATAAGTTGTAGCTTTCCAAAAGTGCCAACTCGTCTTCATCATCGCAGGTAAATCCTTTGGCTAATTTGCCTTCTTCTAAGTATGCTTTTACCCGTTCTAACAGTTCTAGTTCTTTTGCTGCGCTCTTATCATTTCTTGCCACTTTCACAGTCTTCGCAATTCTTCTCTCCAGAATCTCAATGTCCGAGAAAATCAATTCTAAGTTAATCGTCTCAATATCGCGCAGAGGTGCAATGCTGCCATCCACATGAACAATGTTGCTATCTTCAAAGCAACGTACAACGTGTACGATTGCGTCTACTTCACGGATATTGGCAAGGAACTGGTTTCCAAGTCCTTCTCCTTTGGAAGCTCCTTTTACCAAACCGGCAATATCTACGAATTCAATGGCTGCCGGTGTAATCTTCTTAGTCTGATACATCTCGCCTAATACATTGAGTCTCTCATCCGGTACGGTTACGACCCCTACGTTCGGGTCGATGGTACAGAATGGATAATTTGCCGATTCTGCTCCTGCCTTTGTAAGTGAATTAAATAATGTACTTTTTCCCACGTTCGGGAGTCCCACGATTCCTAATTTCATTTTCTGTTATCTCTCCTTAAAAATCCTTTATTTTACGCGCTTTTTGTGGTTTTATTGTTTGTTTATGTACCAATTTACGTACCAATTTTTAAAAACAATAATTCAAACCGCCTCCAAAGCACCTGCTATTGCCTCACAAAAAGTGTTTTATACAGTATAGTATTGTATCACACCTTTTCCTTTTTGGGAAACATTATTTTCCTAGACTTCAAGGCTGTTTCTTTTATATTTTACATAATAAAAGCTAACCCGAAATCTTAAA
>CAYVDA010000028.1:0-22246 GCA_964450635.1 uncultured Faecalimonas sp.
GAAGTAAAGGAGTTGATGAATGAGGTATGGCGTACACAAAAATCCATGCTATCAAAGCAACCGTTGATAAAGCGATAGACTACATCTGCAACCCGGAGAAAACGGATGAAAAAATGTTTGTTTCCTCCTATGCCTGCGCTCCGGAAACTGCCGCACTTGACTTCAAATATACTCTCGATCATTGCCGGGAAAACAGCCCCAACAAAGCCTATCATCTGATACAGGCTTTTGCTCCGGGAGAAGTTAGTTTTGAAGAAGCGCACCGGATTGGAAAAGAGCTTGCGGATAAACTTTTAGAGGGAAAGTATTCGTATGTTGTTACCACCCATATTGACAAGGGACACGTTCATAATCACATCATATTTTGTGCGGCGGACAACATCGAACATAACAAATATCATGACTGCAAACAGTCCTATTACCATATCCGAAATCTGAGTGACAGACTGTGTAAAGAACACAATCTTTCCGTCATTATTCCGGGTGCAGAACGTGGCAAAAAATACAAAGAATGGCAGTCTGACCAGAACGGTTCTGCATGGAAAACGCAGATTAGAAAAGACATTAATTTCTGCATCAAATCAGCTTCAACTTACGAAGAATTTTTGCTGCTGATGAGAGCCAAAGGGTATGAAATCAAGGGGGAAACTTTTGAAGAAGGAACTGCCAAATACATCTCATTCCGCCCTCTGGATAAAGAGCGTTTTGTGCGTGGCAGTGCAAGGTCTTTGGGTAAGGAATACACAAAAGAACGTATCAAGGAACGCATCGAAAGGAAACGGGAGCGAAAGGCAGTAATCCCCAAAAGGGACTACTCTGCCCGCAGGCTCATTGACACCTCGGACGATAAATTTCAGAACAGTCCGGGACTGCAAAGGTGGGCTGCCATCGAGAATTTAAAGATCGCCGCACAGAACTATAATGAGGTTGGTTCCCTTGCAGAACTGGAACACAAAATTGCATTGAAAACTGAAGCCGGAAAGTCTGCAAAGCAGAGCGTGGTAGAACTGGAACACCGCATCAAAGACCTTGCGGAAATCATCAAATATGCACAGCAGTACAAAGACAACCGCTCCTACCATATCGGCTACAAAAAAGCCAAGAACCCTGACTCATATTTTCGCAGATACGAGAGCCAGATCATTCTTTATGGCGGCGCCAGACGTATGCTTGAACAGGCGGGCATAAACTTAAAGGGCTTGAATGTCGATAAACTGAAAGCAGAGTATCAGGAACTGTTGAAGCAGAAAAGTGAGCTGACTTCCACCTATAAGGATTGCGAAAAGGAAGTGCGTGAGCTGAAACGGAAACAAGAAAATCTCAATCAGTATCTCGGACGGACACAGCCCGATCCGGCACAGGAACAACCGGAGAAAAAAGATACTCCAAACCTGTAAATGGGCAAAAAAATAGAGGTGCGCTGGGCACCCCTATCCTAAACCTCTTGCAAAATCCGCAAGGCTGGTTTATAATCAGATTAGAAAACCGAAGGATATTGGAGTGTCCAACGGTTGCACAATCGGAAACTTATAAAGCGTTAAGTTTATTAACGGATTACAGGCTATCCCCTATTGGCGTAGAGGATAGCCTTTCCGTTTATTTGCGGTTACGTTTATTGTCTATGTATGTCAAGGCTGCAAATACAACCAGTAAAAGTGTAAGCACTTCTAAAGTATTCATACCGACCTCCTTTCTGTTTCCAGAAAGGACAACCGCAAGACTATCCCTACTGCTCTAATCTGACTGAAAAACATTATAACATGTGGAGTCGAATTTTGCTAGTACCGACTCCCATTCATTCTGCCGCTTCCAAAGAAATTTCTGCAAATTCCTCATCGGTCATACTCTGAAGCTTACCTAACACCTGCTCTCCAAGCTCCTCCATGTCGCTGTCCTTTATGTGCGGCATTACCTGTCTGATCTGCCCAATCATATCCGTCCTGTTCTGTGTTTCAAACACACACATGAAATTGATTTCTTCTACTGTGAATTTACTCATCTTCTTACATCTCCCTCTGTGATTTTTTCTCGGTTTCCTTTTCCGGTGAAGTACGTTCCGCCTTGTCCCTCTGCTCTATGACCGCCTTTTTCTCTGCCAGCTTCTCCTTAATGGAAATTCTGCCTTTGGTCTGCTCCTGTTCCTTTTTCTCGGCTCCATTATTCAGAACATTATCAATCATGTTGTAATTCTGTTCTTCAAGCTCCTCAATCTTTGCAAGCGGCTTGTATTCTGCCAGCTTGTCAAGCAGCTCCTTTGCCCTTCTCGCAGTCTGAACCGCTTCGCTGTCATCAATCTCCACACCCTGTCCGAAAATGTCCGTAATGCCCTCTCTGACGCCTTCAGAAATGACCGCATTGAGAAAGTCATTCAGATACCCGGTATTTCCGTTTCTGATGTCCTCAGTGATGTTGGCAACCTGTGCTTCTCTGTCCTCAACCGTATCCTGATACTGATAAGTGTCATAATCATAAGAAAGCTGGTCTATCTGAGAAGCAAGGATAGCTGCCTGCCACTTCTCCAATGAACCACGCACCTCAATGTCCGGTAACTTATCAATCAGCTCCGCTATGACCTCGATTGCTTTCGGATCGTCTGTTATGTCCGGCACATAATCCAAGACCTCCAGATCAATGACCTTGCCGGAGAGAATATCCATTTCCACGTCCTCATAATGCTCGGTTCCCTCGGTATGTATGTTAATGCCGATGCTTGGAATCCCGTTCATGCGCTCCGGTGGTATGCTTTTCCACACAGCGATTGCTTCCTCCACGCTTGCTATATTCTCATGGAACTCTCCCAGACTGTGAAATTCACCGCACTCTGCAACCGTTAATGTAACGGTTTTCTCCGGTATAACTTCCACAGCAGGTTCTTTCTGCATTGCCTGTTTCTCTGCAAGATAGCTCTCCACTCCCGGAAGATAAGTTGCAAGTGTTCCGGTCTTGCCCTCTGTGATAGGATTGATGTCAACCTTTATGCCACCGATCATAAGACCGTCCTCATTAAATGCATTGAACAGAGTATCTTCATGCTCCCTGCCCTTATACTCCACAACCACATCCAGATCGGAGCCTGCTTTCTCCAGTCCTCTGCATCTGCTTCCGGACACTACCACATCCACAAGCTCAACATCTATCCCATACTCGTCAATCTTGGATTGCAGATATGCCCATACGGTCTGCTCTATATCGTCCTGTGTCTGTCCGTTGATCCCGTTAAATAATTCCTCTGTCTTTGCCTTGAAATCAGCAACAACACGGTCTGCTTCCGGTGCTTCTGCCCGGATACGCTCATTTAACTGTTCACGCTCCACCGCTTCTGTTTTCTCCATAAGTTCCTCATAATCCACCGGAATACGCTCATCCTGCTCTGACAGTCCAAAGTCCTCCAGCACGTCCTTTAATGCTGCATAAATGGAAATATCAGGATTGTCATACACACCACCGTCAATCAGCCTGTAATCCGCATCAAAAACGGAATAATCATATCCCTCCGTACAGGTCTGTATACTGACAAATTTATCTTTTATGGAAAATGCCATCTGCTCCGGCTCTTTTACCTCGAAATAAGGATTGTCCCACTCCGTAATCAGTACATTTTCTTCGATGTGCTTCTGGTTGGCAGTAGGCATTAACTTCTCCATCTTTCCCTGTTCATAGAGCGTATCGAACCGGCTCATATAAAGGGAAATATCATCAAGACCGCCCTGTTTCAACTGATGCTCAAAACGCTGTTTCACAAAGTCTTTCACTTCCTCCGGTGTCATATCCCGGTGTACTCTTACCTTGACGATGCCGATACTGTCACTCAACGTCTGCAAATCGTCCATGAAGTGCTTACTTTCCTTTGCTTCACTGCTGTGGGTAAAATCAAGAGACAGGACATTTTCGTTATTCTTTACATGGATTACATCAAATTCAATGCCATGCACACTGACACCAAAGGTTGTCCTTGCCTTGTCATCGCTGTACTGTGCATCTTTGCCACGATACGCCTGAAATGCTTCCATTGCT
Organism: uncultured Faecalimonas sp.; assembly: GCA_964450635.1. GTDB lineage: Bacteria > Bacillota > Clostridia > Lachnospirales > Lachnospiraceae > Faecalimonas. Next base: position 4,015 of record CAYVDA010000028.1, read on the forward strand.
TCAGAAATGCTGTCAAAACGCTCCAGCTTGCTCCTTTCCTGGCTGTTCTCTGCCCATGTGCTTAAATCGGCAATGACGTAATAGGATACCTTGTCATTTTCAATGTCCATGTGCTTCTGAAGCTGTCTCGCTTCCATGATACGCTCAAGCTGTGCCCTTCCGTTTACCATGTAGGAACCGATGTTATTTTCCTTGTTGAAAGGCATATTCGCCATTTCCCGCTCTGCTTCATAAAGGGCAGCCGCAGCTTCCTCATAGGTATCGTAATGCACTCCTGCAGATGTGATGTCCTTGATCTGGTTCTGCAAATGCAAAAGCCTGAAATCCCCGTCCGCATACGGATCGTCAATGGCAAAGTAATTCTGTTCAAAGTCGAGCGTACCGACCTCACGCCATTCGTTGTAATTGACGAGGAACACTTCATTTTCCCCGTCCGGTTCATCCTGTGCATGTTCCTGTGCAATCTCCGAAAGGATCTCCGCCGTTTCATCAATAACCGAAGCCTGCTCTTGTGTATGCTCTGCCATAAGCTCCTTAGTAAACTCCGGCACTTCCCTATAACCGAAGGAATCCACATAATGGCTTGTGTTCTCCCCGTTATGATGAAGCACCACCACATCACTGACAGAAAGGGAATGTCCCCTAAAGTCTGCCGGGCGATCTATATTAAAGCGGGTGTAAATATCTTCAAGGCTTGTGCCCTCCTCTAACGGTGCGGTATAAAGCAGATCATAATTCTCCTTTGTGACCGCAATGCCCTTGCTTTCAAGATAGTCCATTCCCATAAAGTGAATGTCCCTTGCTTCCTCTGTATCTTTGAGCTGATATATGCCAAATCTGTCCTCGCTGCCAAATAAAAGTTGTGCTTGCCTGTTGGCAGGGCTTTCCTCTAGCTCCTGTTTCTGTTCCTGCTCCACTGCTCTGTCCTTCTGTAACTCTGCTAACCTGTCCTCAATGCCTGTGATCAGCTCCGAAGCGGTCTTTCGTATGGTATCAAGGGAAGATTTCAGTTCTTTCATATCCCGGTCACTGCTCCATCCGGCGATATACCCAAAGGAATAGTCCGAGGTATCAATGCCGAAGTGCTGGCACACCGTATAGGCAACACTCTCTGCTTCCACTTCCTTTGTATTGCGGTCTTTGTCTAAGACCGCATCTATATCCTGATTCCGTTCCCTGTCATGGAGCTTTGCGTGTGCCACTTCATGGATAGCGGTTTTTATGGTCTGGCTCTGGCTCATGCCCTCCTGTATAGCAATCCGGTGGTCTGTAGTATGGAAATATCCCTTTGCCTCCCCTTCTATATCTTCATAGGTAATGGGAACCGGGGAAACCTCCGTAAGTGCCTGCATAAAATCCTCGTAGTCCTCCACGCTTCCTGAAAGCTCATTTACCCCTATGTCCGGCAGTTCCTTTCCGTCCGTCTGTGACACATCAAATACCGGAACCACACGAAAGGCGGGTATCCTAATCTCCACTTCCTCCGTAATGGGCATTCCGTTCTTATCAAGCATAATCTCTCCCGTTACCGGATTAAGTTTCTCCTGCTCTTCCTTAATCTTGTACGGTGCCGGAGCAAGGATACAGATACCCTTTTCCCCTTTCTTAACGTGCCTGTCAAAATTTTTCTGCCAAGCCTTGAATCCGGCCACTAACGTAGCGTCAGGCTTTTGCATTGCGATTAACATGGTATTGTTAAAGCTGTAATTATGAAATTTTGACATAGTATTCAGATAGGTCTTGTACTTCTCGCTTTCAAAAAGCTCCTTGATTCCCTGCTCCAGCTTCTCCGTTATTTCCTGTACTTTCTGTTTTTCTGTTTTAGCGTCTGCCATTGTATGTCCTCCATCTGCGTATTTTTTGCATGACAAAAGGCAGCCATTATTGACTGCCTTTGCATAATTACGATATTCACTTATAAACCTTTATCATTACTGCCCTTATTCGTTTTGATTTCTGCAATGTACTCCTGTCTCCTTTCTGCCCCTGTCGCTGTAAATAACCAAAAAGACAATTAAGATTTATTAACTGCCCTTTCCTCCGCTCCATATTAATTACGCTTATTTACTGACTTATTTTAAATCGTCGTATTTATAATCAATCGCTACTATCTCATCCGTTGATGTAAGCGGAGCTCCTTTTTGTGTTGTACGTCCTTGTTCAGAAAAGAGATATAAATTTTGTTTTGCTCGCGAACAAACAACATATAATAACTTTTTTGTTTCACTTTCCCGATAATGTGGTTTATTTATTATAGTATCCCAATGCGGAATATACCCATTTAATATCCCAAACGCAATAACCGTAGTATATTCCTCTCCTTTCACACCATGAAATGTATTGATAACCACACCCTCTTTTTCTTTGAAACATTGTTTAAATGTATCAATATCCGTAGATAGATGGTTATTTTTTACTCTATCCTTAACCTTTAAAATAAAATCTTCATATGCTTTCTGTAATCGTGATTCTATGTTTAAATCAATACCTATTTCTATCAAAAAATTATTTATTGCTTTCTGTAAATATACCACACCGTTTTCATCTGTTTCAGATATAGAATTAATTATTTTTAAAATCTTATAATTATCTATTTCATCAGACAAATATATCTTATATTCTTCTGTTAGAATCTCAATGATTTCATTTGCAATTTTCTTTCTTAAATGGATTTTTTGTCCTGACTCTGTGAATATCAATTTTGAAATCAAATAAAAGACATTCATTGGATCATATTTTATCGGCGTGATATCTGGTGCATCAAATTTTACATTTGGCAATAATTCTTTAATTTTCTTCGATAGCGGAAAAAGCAACCACCATTGTGGCGCAATTATACATATCTCATTATCTGGAATTCCTCGAGATAGTTCTTCTTTTACAATATAAGCAATTTTCTCAAACAACTCAGATTTACTTATGGTATTATCATAAACCAAACATCCCTTTTCATCCTTTATGTCCGAGACTGCATATATTTTTGCACTCTGTAATTGAAAATTCGAGTAATAATCAACTATACGTTGCGTTGTACGATAACAACCATCTAGTCTTTTCTCTTGGAATTTTACTCCAAACTCTTTCTGTAATTCATCACAGGTCTTTGCAACTCCACCAAGTCCCCCATATATTGCCTGATCCGTATCTCCTACGAATGTTACTTGTATATTCTTATTACATTTTACAATACTGCTCAATATTTTATACTGAAGTTCATTCGTATCTTGATATTCATCCACCAGAATTGTTCTCATTATTCCAGCAATATTCTCCGCAATAAATTTATTCTGATTTACTAAATCATAAGATATGCTTAAAATATCATTAAAATCTATCTCTTTTTCATTTAATAGCTTTGTTTGATATTTCTCAAATATTTCCGGATATTCAAAAGGCTTATCATATCCAATATCAATTCCCAGTTCTTCTATTATTTCATCAGTATATTGTTTTGTGACATAATCATCTATGATATGATACCCTTTCCGCAAACGTTCATTGTACATTGTATAAGGTCTAATAATAAACTCAAGACAAAATTGATGTATAGTCCCTACCCAAACCTTATCCTCCGGAATATCTATTTTTTCTAGTCTTTCCTTAATTTCATCAGCAGCTCTATTGGTATAAGTTATCGCAATATTAAGTTTTTTTGAAGTAATATATTTTTGGACAGAATATGCTAATTTATAAGTCAATGTTCTTGTTTTTCCACTTCCCGGACATGCTTTAAGCAATATATTCCCCTCATTAACACAAACTTGTCTTTGCTGCGGATTTAATTTATCTAAAAAAGTCATGGTATCCATTATTCACACCAACCCCTACAATATTTGTCAACTTCTTCTAAGAATTTTGCAACAACATCATCCTTATATCTTTCTCTAAATTTTTTAATAAACTCCTTTCTTTCCTCCTGTGTTTTAACTTTTTCACTCTCTTTTTTCAAGGCTAATACTTCTTTTTCATCATATCCACTTAATGAATACTCTATCATTTTAAAAACGATATCTATCGAAATTACTTCTTTACTTGCAAATGCAATCGCTCCCAAAATGTATTGTGGAACAGTAACTGCTATATCAATGTAATTTGAAAGGGTGGTGGCATACCAGCCCTTTCCCATATCTCTGGCTAATGTTAAAACTGTATTAGCACATGCCGCATCTGTTCCTTGTTTTAAATTTTCTTTATGTCTCTTAATCGTATTAGTATCAACATAATTTAATTCTACAACTTCACTAATATAGTCACTGTTCGCCCGTGCATCAGCCAATGCAAAATCAACTTCTAATGTATGTGGCGCAAAAAAAGACTCAACCCAAGGATTCGTGCCATATAAATCTGCTAACTTTTTCTTCCTACTTTTTCCTCTTTTCTCTGCCTCAGCTTTATATAATTTACTGTCTGTTTCTACAATTTGTATATCTTCATCGGTAACAATAGCACATGTTCTCTTAATTCTTTCTTCACTGAACAAACTTGCAATATATTCAAACGACACACTTCCTACATTGACCAAACCAATCCCCATCTCATCCAAAGATACTCCTAATGCATTTTTAATAAGATTTGGAATTAATATTTCTTCCCCATCACCTTCTACTAAAACAACTCCCTTTGAAAAAAGTAGAACTGACCGTTTAGAATCCAAATATCGTTCAATACAGTCGGATAATTTCAAATTCTTTAACTGTAAATTCTTTTTTCCAAATTCGTCAAGTCCCTGACTCGGTTGCATTGAAATACTATTGCTACCAATTGACTTCAGGATATTAATATTTTTCACCTCTGATACTTCCGCTAAATGAGTAGAATGTGTTGTTGTTATAATCTGAGTATAGTCTTTTGTTACTTTTAATTTATCAAATAGCGTTCTCTGAATATGTGTATGTATATGAGCCTCTGGCTCTTCAATTATCATGATATTTATCAATTCTCGTGTTCTATTTACCTCATATTCCACAATTTTTAAAGCCATATAAATCATGTTTAAATGCCCTAATCCCAACGAATCGATATCATTCTGTTTTGAAGGCTTCATAAATAAATATCGTGACAAAGAATTTATATCATCCTTCAATCCAGATTGTAAAATTATCTCTGGCGAATAGACCATCCCTATCATATCAAGTAGCTTTTCGTTGATTTTTCGTCCTACCAATTCAACTTGTTCCACTTCTGAAATAGACTTATTTAACTGAACAATTTCAGATTTAATTGTATTTAGCTCGGATTCTTTTATTAACGATTCTACTGATTCTATAATTCTTCTAATTGGATTTTTTGGCTTACCTAATTCGCTTGCAGCATCACGCAATGCGTCAATAAATACAACCGAAATGTGATCTTGTACATCTGCAATGTTCAATTTGCATCCTAAAATTCTGTCATCATCTTCATCAGGATCTGAACATTGTCCTTTTTCTAAGTCCCCAACAATTTTTGTATAAATATCTTTGTCTGTAAAATCAGTTTGTGCTCTACTTGTATAATAAAACTCATAATCTGATATTTTTATCTTTTTTCTTTCTTCCTCAAACTCGGCAATATCTGTTATTTCACTCAATTTCTTTCTCACCTGCTTTTGTGGACGAATAAAAAGAGAAATAACACCAATATCATCTTCCCCACTCTTTATATAAGACTTTAAAAACTCTTCATTCTCATTTTCTGGTACAATTCCAGCACAAACCTCTGTTTCTTTGTCTTCAGAAGTAATTTTTCCAAATACTGCTGAGAGAATAATCCAATGTCCTTTCCAATTTCCCAACGAATCCGAAAAGTCATTTTCCTTTAATCTTTTAGTATTATAATAATATGTATCATCTAATAAAATTCTTAATGCTGTCATTGCATTAGATTTTCCCGAATCATTTTCACCAATAACTGTATTAACACCTTCAACAAAAGAAAAGCGTGCAGATCTAAGATTTTTATAATTAACTATCTGTAAATATTTTAAAAACATAGTTCAATCCTCCTATGATAATCTTCAATAGAATTTACTAGTATTATAACATACAATACAACATTTTAATAAAATATCTACTTTTTTACCGATAGGGAGGGAGGACCCTCCCTATCACATTATAATCTCTTTTTGCCTCTTTTCTTTTGAAATATCTGGCGTTTCTAGTGATTTCTTCCCATATGCCTTCTCGCGCATCTGGGCAAGTTTCTCCTTGACAGATATTCGTCCTCTAGGGACATCCGCTACCTCCTGTGTACTTTCCGCCCTGTCCGGCTCGCCCTCCTGTGCCTGTGCGCTCTGCTCTCCGTTTTCGTCCTCCGGCTCATCATCTCCCATATCCAGCGCATTATCGCCCTTTTCGTCCATATTAAGAAGTGCATTTAACTCTGCAAGACGCTCTAACTTCTCCGCCAGTTCCTGCTCCTGTGCAAAAGGTTTCGTGACCTCTACCTTTGCGGTTTCGAGCTGATGTTCCACATTGGAAAGTTTCTGCTCCACGTCTGCCATTTTCCCGGTCATTCCCTCTAATGCATTGGAAAGTCTTTGCAGATTTCCAAGCGGATCGGCTCCGATTTCCACCTCATGGCTCAGACTTCCTTTTAAGCTGATCGTAAACTTGGAGAAGAACGAGTCAAAAGACACGCTCATCTTAAAGCCCTGATATTCTCCGATTGTGACCGCCATGTTTGGCTGTTTGGCACTCCGGCACATATCAATCAACGCCTCACCCGCTTCCTTTTTGTCTGTATAGGTACGGTTGCCTATCTTCATGGAAAAAGCGTCCTTATCCACCGGCTTATGCGCTGCGTAGGTCTGAATGTCCGTCCGGTATCCCTCAAGCCTTTCTTTTAAGGCTGTGATCTGCATCGGGTAATGCTTTGCGATATTGTCCTCCAGACGGTAACGCTGGCTTGTGTGGTTCGCCTTTAAGAGCTTCAGCTTTGACACCTGTATATCCAAGTCCATCTTCTCCTTAATATACGGGTTTCCGGTTGCAAGTGCCTTGACCTCTGCATAAGAAAGCGCCGCTTCGTCAATGTCCTCACAGGAACGTACCGGGGACTTGCTCGTCATGATCTGCCCGATAAACTTCTGCTTGTTCTCAATGAGCTGCCATGAATAGCTGTCGAAGGTGCCTTCCGTCACATACCGGAAAATCTTGACCTTATCATTCATATTTCCCTGTCGTAAAATACGACCTTCCTGCTGTTCAATGTCAGACGGACGCCAGGGCACATCTAAATGGTGTAATGCAATCAGTCTGTCCTGTACGTTGGTTCCGGCTCCCATTTTGGCAGTAGAACCCAATAAAAAACGAACCTGTCCGCTTCTTACCTTTGCAAACAGCTCCGCTTTCCGTTTCTCCGTATTGGCATCATGGATAAATGCGATTTCTTCCGGTGGGACACCCTTTTCTATCAGCTTGTTGCGAATGTCCTCATAAGCATTGAATGTACCATCTCCTTTCGGTGTCGATAAGTCACAGAAGATAAGCTGTGCCGACTTCTGTTCCTTTGTTTCCTCCCAAATCTCAAATGCCTTGTCCACACAGGTGGTGGCTTTGGAATTATCCTCATCGGGAAGCATATCATTGATTAAACGCTGGTCTAATGCCAGTTTTCTTCCGTCATTGGTGATTTTGAGCATATTGTCAACGTGTGGCTCTACCTTCCTATCACGAACAGCCTCCGCACGATCCGCAAGGGACTGTACCATTTCTTTCTGATACTCGCTCGGCTTTAACACCACATTTTCGTACTCTGCTTCCGGTACAGGCAGCTTTAGCATATCCGGTGTCTGAATATCCGCACTTTCCTTGAATAGTGAAATCAGCTCCGGCAGATTGAAGAACTTGGCGAACCTTGTCTTTGCCCGGTATCCGGTTCCCTCCGGTGCAAGCTCTATGGCGGTCTGCGTTTCTCCGAAAGTAGCCGCCCAACTGTCGAAATTGCCAAGACCGAGCTTCTGAAGCGTATTGTATTGCAGATAGCGCATATTCGTATAAAGTTCCGTCATACTGTTGGAAATCGGCGTACCTGTGGCAAAGGTAATGCCCTTGCCGCCTGTCAGTTCATCCATGTACTGGCACTTTGCAAACATATCCGAGGACTTCTGTGCTTCTGTCTGTGCAATGCCCGCCACGTTCCGCATCTTGGTGTATAAGAAAAGGTTTTTATAATTGTGGCTCTCATCTACGAACAACCTGTCAACGCCCAATTGTTCAAAGGTTACTACGTTGTCCTTGCGGGAAGTATCGTTTAATCGGCTCAGCCTTGCGCTTAATGATTTTTTCGTCTTTTCCATCTGTTTAATGGTGTAACGCTCGCCCTTTTCCGCCTTGACCGCTTCGATTGCCATTTCTATTTCCGTTATCTGCCGCTCAATCATGGCAGCCTGTCTTTCCATTGAAAGCGGTATCTTTTCAAACTGCGTATGCCCGATGATGACCGCATCATAATCCCCCGTTGCAATACGGGAACAGAATTTCTTACGGTTGGCAGGCTCAAAATCTTTCTTTGTGGCAGCTAAAATATTTGCACCCGGATACAGGCGCAGGAAATCACTCGCCCACTGCTCTGTTAAATGGTTCGGTACGACAAATAAGCTCTTTTGGCAAAGCCCTAACCGCTTGCTCTCCATTGCTGCAGCAATCATTTCAAAGGTCTTACCTGCACCCACACAATGGGCAAGCAGGGTATTATCGCCGTAAAGCTGATGTGCCACCGCATTAAGCTGATGCGGTCTTAATGTAATGTCCGGTGTCATGCCCGAAAACTTTAGGTGGGAACCGTCATACTCTCTCGGTCTGGTGGAATTGAAAAGCTCGTTGTACTTGGCACACAAAGTCTGTCTGCGCTCCAGATCACGAAATATCCAGTCCTTAAAGGCTTCCCTGATGGCATCCTGTTTCTGGCTGGCAAGTGTAGTTTCTTTTTTGTTAAGAACTCTCTTTTCCTTTCCATCTTCCTCAATCGTATCAAAAATACGGGTATCACGAAGGTTTAAGGAATCCTCCAGAATACGGTAGGCATTTGCCCGGCTCGTTCCGTAGGTCATGTTGACAAGAGCATTGCCACGATCCGCATTTTTGCCCTTTACATTCCATTGTCCTGTCACATCGGAATACTGCACCCCTACAAGGTTACGGTCAAAAAGGTAATCCGGTGTTTCAAAGGTTTCCCGCATGAAATCCTCGATGTACTTCGGATCTATCCATGTGGCACCGATACGCACCTCAATCTCGCTTGCATCAAGCTCCTTGGGCTGAACGCCCTCAAGGGCTGTGACATTGATTGCAAACTCCGGACGGTTCTCTGCAAATACCCTTGCGGTTGCCAGCTTTTCCCTGACATTGCCGCTTAAATACTCGTCTGCGGTTTCCCACTTTTCTGTGACCGGGTTCTGGAAGATCACTCCGGCAAGCTCTTTTGCCACTTCTTCCTCGATTTTTCCCGTCAGCTCCGACATATAGGCTAGGTCTACCCTTGCCCTTTCCCCTAATGACACCGCCAGTGCTTCACTTGCGGTATCCACGCTTGTAACAACTTCTGCTTTTTTAATGGTTCGCTTGGAAAACATATCAGCCTTGCCTTTGAAGTTGCCCTCATCGTCTAATTTCTCCAATGAGCAAAGCAGACAATAACTTGAGTCCTGATTAAACGCTCTCTTATTTGTCTGTGAATTGATCAGACCGTATTTCTTGGAAAACACATCATACAACTCATTAAGCTCTGCCTGCTTGCTCTTAATCATATCTTCCGGATATTCATTCAACTGATAGTCAATCAGCTCCTGTGTACAGTCACGAATCTGCACCATGCCTTTCATGCGCTGCTCCATCGTTTCTGATACGTCCACAGGCTTCATAATGGAATTTTCCCGGTAATACACCCTATCGTCCACGATTGTGTAACTGTAATTCTTCACACTCGGATCGGCGGGGATTGCTTCTCTTGCCAGCTCATCGTCGATCTCATCAAACTCTACCTCGTCAATACTGCCCTCGATATGGGATATCGCCTTTTCAAGCTGCTTGGATAATGGAATGGAGGTATCCGGTGTGCAGGTGGCATCCATGCCAAACTGCCCGCTGACCATTTCCATTTTTCCCATGATCATTTCCGGATGGTCTGCAAAATACTGGTTCATGGCTATGCCATCTTCATTTTCACAAAGATGCACCCAATCCGGCTCGATGTCGATTACCCTGTCACGCTTCTTTAAGAAAAGAATATCCGAAGTGACCTCCGTCCCCGCATTTTCCTTAAAGGCTGTGTTTGGAAGCCTGATTGCTCCAAGAAGCTCCGCTCTCTGTGCAAGGTACTTTCTGACTTCCGGACTTTTCTTATCCATTGTTCCCTTTGAGGTGACAAATGCCACCACGCCGCCCGGTCTGACCTTATCTAAGGCTTTGGCGAAAAAGTAATCGTGTATGAGGAAGTTATGCTTATCGTAGGCTCTGTCTGCCACCTTGTACTGACCGAATGGCACGTTTCCGATTGCAACATCAAAGAAATCATTGGGATAATCCGTCTTTTCAAAGCCAGTGATCTTCACATCGGCATTCGGGTATAGCTGCCTTGCAATTCTTCCGGTAATTCCGTCCAGCTCCACACCATAAAGCCTGCTCTCCTGCATATTTTCCGGCAGCATACCGAAAAAGTTACCGATGCCCATTGCCGGCTCCAAGATGTTGCCTTTTGAAAAGCCCATTCGTTCCATCGCATCATAGATCGCCTTGATGATCACAGGACTTGTGTAGTGGGCATTTAAGGTGCTTTCCCTTGCTGAATCGTATTCCTCGGCTGACAACAGGCTCTTTAATTCCTGATATTCACTTGCCCAATTCGCTTTGGTTTCATCAAAGGCATCGGCAAGACCGCCCCAGCCCACATATTTTGCTAAAATCTCCTGTTCTGACCGTGTGGCAATACGGTTTTCTCCCTCAATCTTTTCAAGCGTTCTGATTGCTTCCACGTTCTGACGGAATTTTTCTTTTGCCGCAAATCCTTTTCCGGCACTTTCCTCTGTCTCCTGAGCAATGTGGAAGTTGACTGCACCCGATTTGTCAGTCGGTGGCTGTTCCTTTGGCGCTTCTGCTTCATTCTGTGGCTCCAGTTCGACAATCACTTCACTCTCTTGCATTGGATTAGACAATTCTTCATTTTTCTGTTCATATTCACCCCATACTCTTTGGGAAACAGCAGAAAAATAAGGAGATTCTTCTTCCATAATGCTGAAGCGAATCTCCTCCATGTCCTCAAGGCTCTTTGCCCCGGCTATTTTATCATGGTACTTAAAATATAATGCTTCCCTGCCAAGAATGCCCTCCAATCGTGCCAGTTCAGGCTCCGGCATACGTTCCCAAATATCATCCTTCTCCGTATGAATGGTAAAGCCTTCTCCGTCATCATGGTACTCAAGCGTATATTGCAGCTTATCATGTTCCCCACGAATATCACACTCAAAATCATAGACTGTTGTTCGTGTACCTCTGATATATTCCCGGTCTATCAATACAATGTTTTGAACATCATCCGCAGTCAAAGGCGGTTCTTCTTTCTGCTCTATGGAAGGCTCGCCCTCATAACGTGACGCATACTGTCCGGCATCCTTTAACAGTCCGTCCATCTCCAGAGCTTTTTCTGTTTCGCCGCTGATCGTCTGCATCATTACATAATCTGCCGCTTCTACAAAAAGGAAATCATAGACCTCTTTTCCTTTTAAAGTGCGCTCATCGTCAGCAATCGTGACTTCCTGTGTTTCCTCGTTCCATCCAACCACATCTTTCCGGTCTAATGCTCCGCAGATTTTAACCACAGCCGACATTTCAGACAGCCTTTTATTTAACTGCTCTATGTCTGCATTTTCGGTTTCCGGTGCCATTTCTTCTCCTTCAGAAATGGTTTCTGTTTCTTCCCGCTCCGGTACAGGCTGCTTTTCCGGTTCCCTATCCAATTCCTGATACCGTCTTGCCTGATTGGTAAAACCGTCAAGCACAGCCGGGTGCGAGGTTACAATCAGATCTCTCGTATTCCATTCTGCACTCGGTACAATGCCCTTTGCCCATTCCTTGTTATTGACAGAAAATCGCCCGTCATGGGATAAGTGCATAATGGTATTGGCAAGGACATATTCCACACGTTCCTTTCCATACTGCTCGATAACGCCTTTTGCGGTATCTCTCGGAAGCGTGGTACCGTCAAAGTTCTCCGCAATCGCCTTCTCAATGGCTTCCTTACATTCCAGTCGGGTGCCATGCTCTAACTTCTCCTGTTCTTTTTGCATGGCTTTCTCTGCCTGTTCCTGTTTGTACTGTGCATAGGCTTCCTTTCCCTCCGGCGAAAGGTATTTATCTGCCTGCACAAGCTCCCGGATACGTTTCTCCACTACATTCCAGTTTAAAAGCACCTTTGCGTAAGGACTGCCATAGTTACCTTTCTCCACACGGATACCTTTGGCATCGTGATCCTCGTGCGCTCTATCACTTCCCGGAAGTGCATGAGAACTGCCGCCCGTACCATATTCATTTTTCAGAAAAGCAATGTTGTCTTTCTTGTCATGTCCTTCCATGAAATACTCATAGATACGGAACTTTCCATGTTCAATGCCGCTTCCGCCTGTCAGCCTGTAATCAACCTCATCCTGTGTGATAAAGTCCTCATTCCTTACTTCCACCGTATCAGGTGTCGGAAATTCTTTCTTTTCCACACCTAAATCCGCAAGCTGTTCTAATAAATAATCCGGTCTTTTCACATACCGCCATTGAATCTGCTTTTCTCCGCTGTCAAGCTGTGCTTTTGCCTTTTCAAGCTCATCCTGAATCAGTTCTCTGCCCTCAGTGGTGGATAAAAGCTCGCATAGCCTTTCCATGCTTGCCGGGTAGTTAGAAAATTTAAGCTCCAGACTCTCCGGCATTTCCGATATTCCGTCACGGAAGAAATTGTTAATGTCCGTAGCAATTCTCTCACGCTCCACCGCATCCACAAGAAATACTTCATTGGCACTCATATAAGTACCATTCTCCACCATAACACGGATATGGCTTTCCACTTCGCTCCAGCTCATCACTGCAAGGGTATTTTCCTTTGCCGATGTACCGTAACCGATACGCATACCCATTTCATCAAACCACAGTGAAACAGGATTTCCGTCAAACTCAAAACCTTTTCCGGTGGTCTTATACTCGTTCTTTAAAAATTCTGCCATTTCTTCCGGTGTCTTACCCTGCTGATACTTGGCATAGATACGTTTTCTGCTGTTATCCCTACCGCCGCCACTACGCAAGATACTGTCAATCTGCTCCTGTGGCAAAGAAAAAGCAGCGGGCATGGTATATTGAATACTTGCTTCCGCTGCTGCGATTGTGCCAACCTGTTCCTCAAAGCTCGGAAACAGGCTTAACTGCTGATAGGTTCCTTCTGGCTGTTCGATATTTATCTGTAGATCAGTTCCGTCATCACGATCTCCTCTGCCGAGTGTACGATGCTGTTCATCTTCGCTACCCAGAGCATCTGATTTTCTGCTTTCATCTGCTCCGTTATCCCCTCTCTCTCCTTCATCTGTCCGGTCAGAAGCTCCATTCTCTCCTCTGCCTGCTCCTGTATCATTAACAGGTGTTCCTTCAGCTTCCCGCTCAGAAGAAGTCCCGTATATACTCCGTTCTTGTGTTCCTGTAAGAACTTCTTTCTCATCAGTCCGTACTTCGTCAGTACCTCCTTCGGCTGTTCGTCCATTGCTACCATCGGTATCTGATAATCCCCGTTCTTCTCGTATGTCAGATTCATCATATTTGCTCCTTTCCCCGGCTTCTCCGGTCTGTGTGATAGATTCTCCGTCTCGGCTTTCGCTTTCACGCTTTAAAGCATTGTAGCGTGTTTCTAAGGTGTTTGCAAGTCCTTTTTGAACAGAATTTTCCGCTGTGCGGTTCTCTGCTTTCTCCCTCTCATACACCCCGATTGCTTTGCCTATCTCCATCAGGATAGGCTTTGATAAATCGGACACATTGCTGCCAAGCTGTGACAGCGTTTCCACTGTGTTAAACTCATGGATATAAGGGAAGTTTATTTCCTCGGCAAGCTCACTATCCTCCATACCGCACCGCTTTAAAACGGTATAGGCAATACTGTCGGCAAGGGTTTCCCGTATCCTTACTTCCACGTTCAGCTCGTCCAGTTCCTCTAAAAAGCTCCCTTCCTTTAAATATTCCATATCCGAAGCAAGCTCTTTATAACAGTCCTCTGCAATCCGTCCAGCAATCTCCCTGATACGTGCCACAAACCCGGCTTCCATGTCGGTATCACCGTAAATCTGTTCCAGACGGGAAAGCACCGCTTCCATGTGTTCCTCACGCATCTCCCATAGATTAGGGAAACGTCCGATTCTTCTTGCCTTGTGAACGTCTGAAATGTCAAAGACATATTTCAAACCGGAAAAACTGTCCTCATCAATCAGTGCAATGCCCTTTGCACCTTTGTTTACCCAGCAGTGCATCTTTTCATTCCATATCTCTATGGAAGCACAGGCGGTTGCATCTGGTCTTTGGGCATAGATTAAAAGCTGTTCCTTGAACGGATATTTGTACAGTCTGGAAGCAGTATTTAGGTATCTCCTCCAGCTTTCTTCATTCCGCACGACTTCTTTTGCTGTTTCCTCTGCCAGTGCGGAAATCAATTTATATTTTCTCATGGTAAACCTCCATTCTTATTTGATTTTCTGCAACAAAAAAGGTGGCTATGGTTCGTTCATGATCCATTGCCACCAGTGACGGTAAACTTTATTCAATTTTTTCTTTTCCCTCCTGGTCTTATTAAATGAAAATAGCACCTAAGATTTCTCCTAAGTGCTTATCAAAATATCTATTTATCTAATGAATCGCTCAAATACAATTCATGCAGTAGAGTAACAATACAAAAACTATTTAATAGTTCCAATATTAACTGATAACAATAATATGTTATTTCTACCAACGTCTTCTGTCCGTTCTTATATTTTACAATTTGAGTAATATTATTTATTTCATAGCTACAGTGACCGATCATATTTCTCAAATGATTATTCATAAATTTTTTTAGATTGAAGGCAAATATTGAATTTTTATCAATTGCATCGATTTTATAAAATGCTCTATCCTCAGCTATGTACTTTTTTAAACTTGTATATTTACAACCAACGTCAAATTTATTAAAGTCCTTACGAATACTTAAATTATCTAATCCTGCTAATACGTATATCGTCTTAGCATGTGTTTCATACAAATCCTGATACAACTTCTTTATTTCATCAAAATCAAATGAATATATTCCTAATGGTGACTGCTCATCAAATAAAATCTGTTTAGTAGCGTCGTCTAAATATTCTACACTCAAAATTGGTATTAAATTTGGTATAAAATCTAGCGACCGCTTCATTTGTAAATATAATAATTTTTCTAAGTTCTCGAACCTATTTCCCTTACTCATTTCATCCAAAAAATCTTTTAAACGCTTCGGATTATTTCTACAAATTTCCCCAAATTCTTTTTTTATTTTATCAAACTTTTTTTTATAATCATCATTACTATATAAAGCAGAAAAAACTGTAACAGCTAATCTCCTAATCAATGATAATCGTTTTTCCTTACCTATATTATTAACTTCTTGGTATTCCTCAAAAATTGATTTCAACTCTTTATCTAAATAATAGTTCTCCCCATTTATCCATAACTCAACTACTTTTTCCCATTCATGTCGTGTTGTTGAATAAATATCTAAGAGAACAGGTACTCTTGTTTTAAATAATTCTAAATAATTATCAAACCCAAGCACATTTTTAAACTTCATCCACATTGGTAATGTAATAATATCTTCTTTTTCCGATACATCTTTTACTTTTTCAGAAATAAAATCACTTGTAATAGTGCATACGTAATCCGGCATCGCATTATCTACTTTTTTTGCATTCAAATAATGAATAGAAACCGAAACATTATCATCACACTGATTATATGTACCATAAAACATTGTTTTACAATTTTTACAAGGAACATATACATGATATCGGCAACTGTCTGACGCCACTTCATGCTTTATTCTTGTTACTTTATGACATACATCACACTCAAAATCATTTGTATTTACCAAAATAAAACCTCCACTTTCACTATACTCGCAAATCTTATATTATAGTTTACTTATAATATACTGTATCATCAAAAAATTATCTGTGACAATATTTAAAATTTTACCATAAAAATAACTTTATCTCAATTAGACTCACATAGTTTCGTATCTTCTTTTACATAATAGCTACAAGAGCATTTTCCCTTGTAGCTATTTATAATAAACCTATTTTCATCTAAAACCCATATTCTTCAATGCCTTTTTCCAGAATACAGTTGATCAGTTCCTCCAGTTCCACATTGTTAATCTCACTGACAACGATCAGCTTTGCAAGGGTATCCTTCGAAACGGATACCGCATAACTCTCCTCATCTGCACGAAGCTCATGGACACAGATGCCAAGTCCTTCTGCAATCTTGCACATAACACCAAGCTCCGGTTCCTTAACCCCTGCCATAATGTCAAGAATTGTTCTCTCCGGCACACCGGAAATTTTGGAAAGCTCCGCAATCCCGATTTCTTCCTCTTTCATCACGTTTAATAACTTATCTCCTGTTGTATACATATCCCACTCCTCCTATATTACGGCTTCCTTTTTCTTTTCCGGTGCAGAATGCTCTTTCCCGGCATTCATCTTAATAACAGCATCCTTCTTCTCCGCAAGTTTCTCCTTTACTGAAACACGCTCATGGCGGTTATCTCTTTTTTCCTCTTTTTGCTTGGCACGTTCCTCTGCCCGGTCACTGCGGAACAATTCATGTTCTTTGGCATCATACTCATACACATGATCCGAAAGACGTTCTCCCGGCGCCACCTGTGTCTGATTTACTTCCTGTACCATTTGCTCAAGTTCTTTAAACTCCATTCCCGCATCTTTCGGTACAATCAGCGTTTCATGGATTGAGGAAGGCAGCATGTAAAAATCTCCTACCTTCTCAGCGATCTCCTGTCTGATATCATCGTTTAAAATTGCAGCCGCCCCATTTACTTTTGTATCATTTGTCAGCACAAACATGGTATCGGGAATATCCGGCATCATCTGCATTGCCATTTCTTTTGCTTCATCCATACCCACATTTTGTTCTCTTGCAATATCAACTGCAATCATCTCCGCAACCGTCTCATTCATTCCTTTGAAACTATGTGGCTGCAAAGTATCCATATTCTGCAATGCCTGGTCATGCAGTTCTTCAAGTGTGATTCCATATCCATCCATCAGATTATCTGTTATGGTAATGGTCGCAGTTCCTTCTCCTGTTTTATCCATTAAAATCTGATACACAACTGCTAAATCTTCCAGCTTGGAGTACGGTTTATCCTGAAGGAACTGCTGATTTGCTTCTTCGTTGATCAGCTTACATACAATTTTATCCTTAATCTTGTCAAAATCGGTAACTGCCGATACATCTATATCATGATCTATATAATGTGACTGATACACACTTGCAATCTGAGCTAACACATCATCCAATTCAGCACCATCCTGTATCTGCTCAAAATATGGATTCAGATAAATGGTAGGTGCAATATTACTTTCTTCTGTTCTTACCATCAGACCGTCCAGAACACAGTCATTATTCTTTACAATCTGATTGACCTCAACTGCAGCATCTGCAAACTTTTCAGGAAGAAAATCCTGTATCTGTTCTTTTACCTGTTCTACAAAATCTCTGTATTCCATTACTTTCTCTCTCCCTTCTTGGTGTCATTCTGTGATTTCTCTGTCAGCTTTGATACTGTGGCACCATACATTTTGTACCTTTTCATCATGTTTCTCTGGCTTGTTACATTGATTTCTTTTTCTAACTGCTTCATTCTGGCTTTCCTCCCTACTCTGCTTTTCTTCCAAATGAAAATGTATCTTCTTTTTCCTTTTTCGGGGCAAATCTGCCTTTGACTTCCAAAAGCCTTTTTTCCATAATGGAAGACATGGCTTCCACCTGCTCCTGTGTATACTCATAATTGGTGCGGTTGGAAAGGTTCTCCAGCCTGCCGATTGCATCAATGACCTTGTTCACACGATACTCCCCAAGACGGACAAACTTGTCCGCCTTGCTCTCATTGTCCTGTACTTTCTTTGTTTCTTCTGCTCCCATTGTTACGTCCTCCTCCTAATATATAAGTGTAGGGT
This sequence comes from uncultured Faecalimonas sp., assembly GCA_964450635.1. GTDB lineage: Bacteria > Bacillota > Clostridia > Lachnospirales > Lachnospiraceae > Faecalimonas. Next base: position 22,220 of record CAYVDA010000028.1, read on the forward strand.
TTCAGTACCCAACAGCCAGTTGGGACT
>CAYVDA010000029.1:0-22069 GCA_964450635.1 uncultured Faecalimonas sp.
TTTCTTGGTTTTTCATAGTTCTTCTTAACACAAGAAAGAACATATCTTCATCTGATATGCTCCTTCTCTCGCTTCTATGAATGATTCTGTTTTGCAACGACACTTTCGCCGCAGTAGATCTGACGAAGCTTCGGCTTCTCAATCTTTCCGGTTGGATTACGCGGAATATCTGCAAAGATAATCTTCTTCGGTCGTTTGTAGCGAGGCATCTTCATACAGAATTTTTCAATCTCTTCTTCTGTACAGGTATATCCTTGCTTGATTTCGATAATAGCGGTTGCAATCTCGCCTAATCTGGTGTCCGGAAGTCCGATGACTGCAACGTCTTTGACCGCATCATATTCCCGGATACAATCTTCAATCTGTACCGGATAGAGATTCTCACCACCACTAATAATAACATCTTTCTTACGGTCTACTAAGAAGATGAATCCATCTTCATCTTCCTGTGCCATATCTCCGGTATAAAGCCATCCTTCATCGTCTAGCACTTCCGCTGTTGCCTTCGGATCCCGGTAGTAGCAGGTCATGACACCTGGTCCATAGACTGCCAGTTCGCCCACTTCTCCTTTGGCAACCTCTTTGCGATGTTCATCAACAATGCGTGTCTTCCAACCATATCCGGCTTTCCCGATGGCACCGACTTTGTGAATGTTCTCTACACCAAGATGGACGCAACCAGGTCCAATGGACTCACTCAAACCATAGTTGGTATCATATTGATGATTCGGAAAATAAGCTTTCCATCTCTTAATCAAACTCGGTGGTACCGGCTGGGCACCAATGTGCATCAGACGCCATTGGTCTAATTTATAATCTTCTAACTTTAGGTCTCCTCGATCCAAGGCATCCAGAATATCCTGTGCCCACGGAACCAGAAGCCATACCAACGTACATTGCTCCTCCGATACGGTCCGAAGAATGGTCTCCGGATTGGTTCCTTTCAGCAAAATTGCCTTGCCGCCCTCTAGGAAACTTCCAAACCAATGCATCTTTGCTCCTGTATGATAGAGCGGCGGAATACATAAGAAAACGTCTTCCTTGGTGGTGCTATGATGATTCTGCTCCACCTTGCAGGCATGCATAAGGCTCTTATGATTATGTAAAATTGCTTTCGGAAATCCGGTGGTTCCCGATGAGAAATAAATGGCGGCATGATCTTCGTCCGTCAATTTCACCATCGGTGACTGACTCGAACAATTCATGGTCTGGGATAGGTAATCTTCCGCATAAAGAGGTGGATTCTGTCCTACATAGAAGAGCAGACGATTCTGCATAATATCCTCTGCAATCTCTTCCACACGTCCGATAAATTCCGGTCCAAATACCAGCACATCCGCTTCTGCTAATTCCACACAGTATTGGATCTCATCTGCCGCATAACGAAAATTCAAAGGCACTGCCAAGGCTCCTGCTTTTAAAATGCCGAAATAGATTGGCAGCCATTCTAAGCAGTTCATCAGCAAGATTGCAACTTTATCCCCTTTCTTGATCCCTCTCTGAATCAGAAGGTTGGCAAATCGGTTCGCCTTCTCGTTAAATACATTCCAGGTAATCTCCCGACGGTAATAAGTCGGTGAATTCGACTGAATCAAATCATATTCCTTCCAGGTAACGCGACGGTTGTCTTTTAATTCCGGATTGACTTCCACCAGACAAACATCATCCCCATATAGTTTGCAATTTCGTTCCAAGATCTCTGTAATTGGCATTTCCCCACACCTCTTTCGTTAGTTTTGCGCTTTAACGCATCAACGTGTAAAATATTATAGCACAGAAACCCACGGGAAGCAATCCCCTTATTGCAAACCGATTATTTATGATACGGTTCCTTATGAATAATACGATAGCTTCGATAAATCTGCTCAAGCAATATCACCCGCATCAGTTGATGCGGGAAGGTCATCTTCGAAAAGCTTAAAGAGTAATTGGAGCGTTTTAATACATTTTCTCCTAGTCCAATAGAGCCTCCGATAATGAAGATGATATGACTCTTTCCTTGGATTCCAAGGGTGTCAATCTCTTTTGCAAGCTGAGTAGAAGTCAACATCTTGCCTCCAATTTCCAGAGTAATCACATGCGCATCCTCTTTGATATATTTTAGAATCCGCTCTCCTTCTTTTTCCCGAATGCTATCCTCCACCACAGAACTTGCCTGGTCCGGCGTCTTCTCGTCCGCAACCTCTACTATCTCAAGTTTGCAATATTTGCTCAGTCGTTTGGTATATTCTGCAATGGCATCTTTTAAATATTTTTCTTTGATCTTTCCAACGGTAATTAATGTAATCTTCATACGTTCTTTCTCTCCGGCAACTGTACCAGAATCACAGCCGCAAACATCAATCCACATCCTACTAGTTCTCTTTGTGACAATACTTCTTTTAGAATCACCCATCCGGCAAGGACCGAAATTACGGATTCCAGGCTCAAAATCAAGGATGCCACTGCCGGTTCTACATATTTCTGTCCAAGAATCTGTAAGGTATAACCTACGCCACAGGATAAGATTCCTGCATAGAGAATCGGCAATGCGCCGTCAAGGATTGCCCCAAAGCCTGGCTCTTCAAATATAAGAGCCAAAATAAGACTCACCACTCCGCTAAACAAAAATTGTATGCAAGATATCATAACGCAATTGGCTTTTACAGAAAAATGGTCAATCACAATAATATGGAAGGTAAATGCAACTGCTCCAAGTAGCAAGAGAACATCTCCATTATTTAATGAAAAGGAGCCGTGGATGCACAGAAGGTACAATCCAAAAAGTGCAAGAATGCATCCAATCCAGATTCGTCTTCCCGGTTTTTTCTTCATAAAAATACCAAATACAGGCACCAATACAATATATAATGCCGTTAAAAAACCAGCTTTTCCGACACTGGTATAGAGCATTCCGCACTGTTGCAGATTACCTCCAATGGTAAGGGCAATTCCGCAACAGATACCCCCGAGAATCGAGACTTTTAAGTAGTCTCTTCTCTCTTTTTTTGTCTTTTTATAGCGTCCGTTTCCATATTGATTAGCTGCTGCAAAAGGAAGCAATACCATGCCTCCTAAGAGAAATCTTGCTGCATTGAAGGTAAAGGGGCCCATATGTTCCATACCCATGCTTTGGGCCACAAAAGCCACACCCCACACAAAGGCAGCTAATAACAACATCAGACTCCGTGATACTTTCTTATTTTTCATCCAATTCGTTCCTTTACTTTTCTGTCTTTCTTTCCTTAAAAAGAAGCACGGCCATTGGCTGTGCTTCCAATTAGATCTTTATTTGTCTTTCAGATATTCATGAATACCTTTCGCTCCGGCTTTTCCTGCTCCCATGGCAAGAATTACGGTTGCGGCACCAGTCACCGCATCTCCACCGGCATAAACACCCTCTTTGGTAGTCTTACCATTGTCTTCGTCTGCCACGATACATTTCCACTTGTTAATCTCAAGTCCTTCTGTAGTGGAAGAAATCAATGGGTTCGGAGAAGTACCAAGGGACATAATCACGGTATCTAATTCCATCTCAAACTCAGAACCTTCTACTGCAACCGGACGTCTTCTTCCGGATGCATCCGGCTCACCAAGTGCCATCTTCACACATTTCATGCCTTTTACATATCCATTGTCATCTACGAGAATCTCTTTCGGATTCGTCAAGAGGTCGAATACAACGCCTTCTTCTTTTGCATGATGCACTTCTTCCACACGCGCCGGAAGTTCTTCTTCGCTGCGTCGATAAACGATATGTACTTCAGCGCCCAAACGAAGTGCGGTACGAGCAGCATCCATAGCAACGTTACCACCACCGATGACAGCCACTTTCTTGCCTGCTACGATTGGTGTATCGTAAGATTCATCAAAGGCTTTCATTAGATTACTTCTTGTAAGATATTCATTTGCTGAGAACACGCCGTTCGCATTCTCACCCGGGATTCCCATGAACTTCGGAAGTCCTGCACCGGAACCGATAAAGACAGCTTCAAAGCCTTCTTCTTCGATTAACTGATCGATAGTTGTAGATTTACCGATTACGACGTTGGTCTCAAACTTCACGCCTAATTCTTTTACTTTATCAATCTCTTTTGCTACGACTTTCTGTTTTGGAAGACGGAATTCCGGAATACCATATACCAATACACCGCCAAGCTCATGAAGTGCTTCAAATACAGTTACATCATATCCTAATTTTGCTAAATCTCCTGCACAGGTAAGTCCTGCCGGGCCGGAACCGATAACAGCTACTTTGTGACCGTTAAGTTCTGTTGCTTTCTCTGGTTTAATATCATTTTCCAAGGCATAATCAGCTACAAAACGCTCTAACTTACCAATCGAAATCGGCTCTCCCTTGATACCACGGATACATCTTCCTTCACACTGGGATTCCTGCGGGCAGACACGTCCACATACTGCCGGAAGTGCTGAAGACTTACCGATAATCTTATAAGCTTCCTCAAAATTGCCTTCTTTTACTTCGTGTACAAATGCCGGGATATTGATTGATACCGGACATCCTTCGATACACTTCGCGTTCTTACAATTGATACATCTGGAAGCTTCTTCCATCGCTTCTTCTTTGTTATATCCGTAACATACTTCTTCAAAATTCGTTGCACGAACCTTCGGTTCCTGCTCTCTAACCGGTACTTTCTTTAATACATCAGCCATTATTCGTCACCTCCACAATGTCCGCATCCGCCATGGTGCGTATCGCCTTCCTGTAATTTCAGCATTGCGCGGCCTTCTTCGGTCTTATACATCTGCTGTCTCTTCATTGCCTGATCAAAGTCTACTAAGTGACCATCAAATTCCGGTCCATCTACACATGCAAACTTAATCTCGTCTCCAACTTGCAGACGGCAAGCACCGCACATTCCGGTTCCATCTACCATGATTGGATTCATGCTGACAATGGTCGGAATCTCTAATTTCTTAGTTAAGAGACATACGAATTTCATCATGATCATCGGGCCGATTGCTACGCAGAGGTCATATTTGTTTCCTTCCTCTACTAATTTCTCAATCTTCGTGGTAACCATACCTGCATGACCGTAAGAGCCATCATCGGTACATGGATAGTAATTGCCTGCAACAGCTGTCATCTCTTCTTCTAAGATCAACATATCTTTGGTCTTAGAACCAACGATAACATCTACATCAACACCATGTTCTTTCATCCATTTTACCTGTGGATAAACCGGAGCTGCACCAACACCACCGGCTACAAATAAGATCTTTTTCTTCTTTAATTCTTCAAGATCTTCTTCAACGAATTCGGATGCACATCCAAGTGGTCCTGTGAAATCGCGGAACGCATCTCCCACACCTAATGCTGCCATCTTCTCTGTGGAAGCTCCTACTGTCTGGAATACGATTGTAATGGTTCCTTCTTCTCTGTCATAATCGCAAATGGTAAGAGGGATACGCTCTCCCTTCTCATCTAATTTCACAATAACAAACTGTCCCGGTTGGCAATGTTTTGCCACACGCGGTGCTTCAACGTCCATAAGATAAATCTTATCTGCTAATTTTTCTGCTCTACGTATCTTATACATCTTACGCCTCCTAATTTTTTCCTTCTTTATACTATATAAAATTTTCCCTGCAATTTCAAGACATATTATTGGTGAATTTTATGTCTTATTTAGCACTTTTACATATATTTTCTATTTTCTTACAGTTTCAACACAGTTATTCATAAGCATCGCAATTGTCATCGGACCTACACCGCCCGGTACCGGGGTGATAGCTGATGCAATCGGTTCCACATCATCGAAGTCCACATCTCCGCAAAGTTTGTTCTCTGCATTTCTATGAATTCCGACATCAATAACAACTGCACCTTCCTTGACGTAGTCTGCTGTTACAAAATGTGGCTTTCCTATCGCTGCAATTAGAATATCGGCGCGTCTGGTCACTTCTTTTAAATCCTTAGTTCTCGAATGTGTAATCGTTACAGTTCCATTCTCTCGAAGAAGCAACATAGCCATTGGCTTGCCTACAATATTACTTCGACCGATTACCACGCACTCTTTTCCTTCTATCTCAAGTCCTGAGCGTTTCAAAAGCTGAATGATACCTGCCGGTGTGCATGGTAGAAATCCTTTGGTTCCGATGCACATTCTGCCGACTGTCTCCGGATGAAAACCATCTACATCCTTTTCCGGCGTGATTGCCTGAATCACTTTTTCTTCGTCAATATGTTTCGGAAGCGGAAGCTGAACTAAGATGCCATTGACCTTCTCATCCTTGTTCAATCTGTCAATCAGTCCTAATAATTCTTCCTGTGATATCGTCTCCTCAACCTCGTAGGATAAGGACTCAATTCCGATGTAGGTACATGCTTTCTTTTTATTATTCACATATACGGAAGAAGCCGGATCATTACCAACCTGGATGACGGCGAGGCAAGGGCAGATGCCCTGCTCTTTTAACGCTGCTACTTCTTCTTTTAATTCATCTTTTATCTGTGTGGAAATTGCTTTTCCATCTATTCGTAATGCCATAGTAAGTTAGTCTCCTTTAAAACAATCCGGTAATCATACCGTTCTCATCTACATCAATGCCGTTCGCTGCCGGCACTTTCGGAAGGCCAGGCATCGTCATAACAGCTCCTGTAAGTGCTACAACAAATCCTGCACCAGCATTTACATAGACCTCACGGACCGTAATATCAAATCCTTCCGGTCTTCCAAGTAAGGTCGCATCATCAGACAGCGAATACTGATTCTTAGCCATACATATCGGAAGATTGCCATATCCCATAGATTCAATCTTCGCAAGCTGTTTCTCTGCCGCCGGACTGTAGTTAACACCATCTGCTCCGTAGATTTCTGTGGCAATGGTCTCTATCTTCTCTTTCAAGGATGCTTCATCCTTATAAAGTGGTGCGAAATGACTTTCCTTGGTTTCTAGTGTCTCAATCAATTTTTCAGCAAGAGCAACTCCGCCTTCGCCACCCTTTGCCCATACTTCGGAAAGAGCAAATTCGCAGCCTCTCTCTTCGCAGAAATTGCGGATGAATTCATATTCAGCTTCTGTGTCAGTGACAAATGAGTTCAGGGTTACAATAACCGGCACATTGTATTTCTGAACATTTTCAATATGTTTTTCAAGGTTCACAATGCCTTTCTTAAGTGCTTCCAGGTTCTCTTCGTTCAAATCAGCCTTGGCAACACCGCCGTTGTATTTTAACGCTCGAACGGTAGCTACAATAACTACTGCATCCGGAGCAAGACCACTCATGCGACATTTGATGTCCATGAATTTTTCTGCACCAAGGTCCGCACCAAATCCGGCTTCGGTAATTGTAATATCGCTTAACTTAAGAGCCATCTTCGTTGCTTTTACACTGTTACAGCCGTGTGCGATATTTGCAAATGGACCGCCATGCACCAGTGCAGGTGTATGTTCAAGTGTCTGAATCAGGTTCGGCTTGAGGGCATCTTTTAAAAGTGCCGCCATAGCACCGGTCGCCTGAAGCTGTCCTGCAGTTACCGGTTCGCCTGCGAAGTTATAAGCTACCACGATTTTGGAAAGTCTGTCTTTCAGATCTTCCATGTCATTAGCAAGGCACAAAATCGCCATAATCTCTGATGCAACGGTAATCACAAAATGATCTTCTCTTACCATTCCATCCATCTTATTTCCAAGGCCTACAACCACGTTACGAAGAACACGATCGTTCATATCCAGACAGCGTTTCCACACAACCTGTCTCGGGTCAATATTAAGTGCATTTCCCTGCTGAATGTGGTTATCAAGGAGAGCTGCTAACAGGTTATTCGCAGAAGTAATTGCATGGAAATCCCCGGTAAAATGCAGGTTCAAATCATCCATCGGAACAACCTGGGCATAACCGCCGCCTGCTGCGCCGCCTTTGATACCAAAGCACGGTCCGAGAGATGGTTCACGAAGTGCTATGATTGCTTTCTTACCAAGTTTTTCCATCGCCTGACCAAGGCCTACGGTTGTTGTCGTCTTACCCTCGCCAGCCGGTGTCGGATTGATTGCCGTTACCAAAACTAATTTTCCATCCGGACGATCTTTGATCTTTTCCCATAATTCATCCGATAATTTGGCTTTGTATTTTCCATATAATTCCAAATCGTCTTCTGCGATTCCAATACTTGCTGCTACTTCTTTGATTGGCTCCATCTGTGCCTCTCTTGCAATCTGAATATCTGTCTTCATGTTCTTTCTTCCTCCCTTAGACGTATTCTTCAATATATTGTTCAAATTCTTCCATAGACATGAGAACTTTTCTTGGTTTGGTTCCTTCTTCCTCGCCTACCACACCTGCCTCAGCAAGCTGATCCATAATTCGGGCTGCCCGGTTAAATCCAATCTTAAAGACTCTCTGCAGCATACCGATGGATGCTTTGTCTTTCTCGATGATAAATCTTCCGGCTTCCACGAAATACACATCCCGTTCCTCGCCGGAGCCACCTGCTGCGCCGCCACCGGAAGCACTGACTCCTACACTGACGCTATTCATATGGTTCGTGATGCTCTCATCATAGTTGGCACCATCTCCATGTTTTTTCAAATATTCCACAACCGCTTCCACTTCTTTATCCGTTACAAATGCCCCTTGTACACGAACCGGTTTTGGATAGCCGGACGGATAAAAGAGCATGTCGCCTTTTCCGAGAAGTTTCTCCGCACCATTCATATCAATGATGGTTCGGGAGTCTACACCGGAGGAAACAGCAAATGCAATTCGTGACGGCATATTGGCCTTAATGAGTCCGGTAATAACATCTACGGACGGACGCTGGGTTGCCAGAATCAAATGGATTCCTGCCGCACGGGCAAGCTGTGCCAAACGGCATACAGATTCTTCCACTTCATGGGCTGCTACCATCATAAGGTCCGCAAGCTCATCTACGATTACTACAATCTGTGGCATCTTGCCAGGCTTGTCCTCATCTTCAATATGCGCCACACTGTCTACTTTGGCATTGAAGCCTTTGATATCACGTACACCGTATTGTGCAAAGAGGTCATAGCGTTTCATCATCTCCGTTACCGCCCATTGCAAGGCACCGGCTGCTTTCTTCGGATCCGTCACCACCGGAATAAGGAGATGTGGAATGCCATTATAAACACTCAATTCTACTACTTTTGGATCAATCATAATCATCTTCACATCTTCCGGACTTGCCTTGTATAAAATACTCATGACAATGGTATTGATACAAACGGATTTACCGGAACCTGTCGCACCGGCAATCAGGACATGTGGCATCTTCTGAATGTCCGATACCACAACCTTACCGCCAATATCCCGTCCTGTGGCAAAGGCAATCTTAGATGGATGATTCTTAAATTCATCGGATTCTAACAAATCTCGTAATTTCACATCTGCATTTTCTGTATTCGGCACTTCAATACCAACGGCTGCTTTTCCGGGAATCGGCGCTTCGATTCGAATATCTGCCGCTGCCAAATTCAACTTGATATCATCCTGAAGGGCAACAATCTTGCTTACCTTTACCCCCTGTTCCGGCTCTAATTCATAGCGGGTAACTGCAGGGCCGCAGCTTACATTCGTCACTCTCGCATTAACATTAAAACTTTGCAAAGTCTGTTGTAATTTCATAGCGGTCTGGCGTAGCTGCTGGTCGGAACTGCCTCCTTTGGCTTTGCCTCTTGCAAGTAAGGACAGTGGTGGAAATTGATAGACTGCCTTTGGCTTATTCTCCGCCTGCTGAATCTGACTCTCCACTTCCAGCGCTTCTTCTTGCGTTGCCTGTCGACTCTCCTTGGTGCTTCTTCGCCTTCTTCCCGTCTTCTCTTTAGGAGAGCTCTCTTCCGCATCCTCCGGCTCTATTCCCGGCAAATCTAGCACTTGCTGTACCGGTTCGCCGATAATCTCATCCGGCATGCCCCGATTGATCACTACATTCTCCGGTTCTAATGCCGGTGGTGTCAACTCTCTCATCTGAGAGGAATGATCTGTCAATGCAGTATCAAAAGAAACACCGGATACCACATGTTCCATACGCCGTTGCTTTTCTTCCTGGCGCTTATCTTCTTGTTTTACTTTCTTTTGGCGACGATCTTCTTCCTTCTGAATCTGTCGCTCTTCTTTCTTTCGTTGCCGCTCTTCCTTGGCTGATTCGTAAACTTCTTCCCCACGTTTGCGAAGATTTGCAAAAATCGATTTCTCCGTAATCAAGATGAAGCAAATGATAGACAGCATCAGAACCAAAACCACCGTTCCAATCATGCCAAAGGCCGGACGGAACAAGTGCAGGATTGCTCCACCGATGAAACCACCGCCATCATGGTGAAGCGAGGAGGATTTATAATAGGCCCAGATCTTCGAGCCTGCTTTATAACCATCTATGATCTGGAAAATGGTACAGAGCATCATCGCTAGGATCACTCCCGCTGCCGTCTTTATGTAAGCCACGGAATTACCTTTGTTAAAGTAGACAAAGGCAATCCCAATAAAGGCAAAAATCGGAACAACATAAGCCAAAAGGCCGAAGAGTCCAAATAAGAATCCGGAAACCGCATCTCCTACATAACCGCCAATGCCAAAATTGCTGATGGTCAGCAAAATGCAGACTGCAAGGAGACAACATACGAGAATCTCTCCCTTTAAGGAATTCTGAGATGCCGTTGTCTTCTGCCCTTTTTTTCTTGTATTTGTCTTTGTATTTGTTCTTTTATTCGTTGTTTTTCTCTTTGTGCTTTTCTTTGAAGCCATAAGAACTTCCCCCTTGTTTACACATACAAGGTTAGTATATCATTTTTTTTGCCTCTCCTCAATCATTTTATGGAGTTTTTTCAAGGCTTCTTTCATTCCACCCACTTCATCAATGAGGCCTTCTTTCACCGCTTCCTCCCCTTCTAGTAAGGTCCCCACGTCTTTCACTAACTGGGATGGATTCAGCATCAATTCCTCCACTCGTTTCTGTGTCATAGCAGAATGCTCGGCAAGGAAGCGGGTGATTCGATCCTGGGTCTTATCCATATTGCGAAAACTTTGGATAACGCCAATGATCATGCCATTTTGCCTTACCGGATGAATGATCATGGTGCCAGACGGCACAATAAAAGAATAATCTGCCGATACAGCCAGCGGTCCTCCGATGGAATGGCTTCCGCCAAGAACCAGAGAGACTGTCGGTTTGCTAAGAGATGCAACCATTTCAGCAATGGCAAGTCCCGCTTCCACATCTCCGCCCATGGTGTTGAGAAGCAAGAGAAGTCCGTCAATCTCTTCATCATCCTCAATCAATGCCAGTTTCGGAAGGAGATGTTCATATTTCGTGGATTTCGTATTTCCGGAAATTGCCTCGTGGCCTTCAATTTCTCCAATGATCGTTAACAATTCAATCTTATGTCTTTGTGTATTCTTATCTAATTTTGCTGCTGCATAGTCTTTGATTTCTTCCTGTTCCTTTTCCATTCCCAAACCTCTTTTTTGATTTAGTATGGCTTTTTTTGTAAAAAAAGATACCCTGCATATGCAAGGTATCTTGTAATTATAATATTCTCTTATACAGTTGCCAGCGCCTGTTCTAAATCTGCAATAATATCTTCGATATTCTCGATACCAACGCTGAAACGAATCAAATCCGGCTGTACGCCTGCTTCCAAAAGCTCCTGGTCGTTCATCTGACGGTGGGTATGGCTTGCCGGATGAAGCACACAGCTTCTTGCATCTGCAACATGTGTTACGATTGCAATCATCTTCAAAGCATCCATCATCTTCACGCAGGCATCTCTTCCGCCTTTTACACCGAAGGTGATGACACCGCAGGTGCCGTTTGGCATATATTTCTGTACCAAATCATAGTCTTTGGAACCTTCCATTGCCGGACAGGTTACCCAGGCAATCTTCTCATGGTTACTGAGATACTGTGCTGCTTTCAGGGCATTCTCACAATGTCTTGGCACACGCAGGTGTAAGGTCTCGAGTCCTAAATTCAACAAGAATGCATTCTGCGGTGACTGAATGGAGCCAAGGTCACGCATCATCTGTGCAGTAGCTTTGGTAATAAAGGCTCCTTTTCCGAAGCGTTCTGTATAAACCAATCCGTGATAAGTTACATCCGGTGTAGTAAGTCCCGGGAATTTGTCTGCATGTGCATCCCAATCGAAATTACCACTGTCTACAATGCATCCGCCTACGCAGGAAGCATGTCCATCCATGTATTTCGTCGTAGAATGGGTAACAATATCTGCGCCCCATTCAAACGGGCGACAGTTAATTGGGGTTGCAAAGGTATTATCCACGATCAATGGTACCCCATGTGCATGGGCAGCGTTTGCAAATTTCTCAATATCAAGGACCGTAAGTGCCGGGTTCGCAATGGTCTCTCCTACAACGCATTTGGTATTATCCTGAAATGCTGCATCTAATTCTTCTTCGGTGCAATCCGGGTCCACGAAAGTTGCTGTGATTCCCATCTTGCGAATGGTATGTGCATACAGATTATAGGTTCCGCCGTATACGGTTGAGGAACAGATAATATGATCCCCTGCTTCTGCCAGGTTCATTACTGCATAGAAGTTCGCTGCCTGTCCGGAGGAAGTCAGCATAGCTGCAAAACCGCCTTCTAAGTCACAGATCTTCGCTGCAACAGCATCATTGGTCGGGTTCTGTAGACGGGTGTAGAAATATCCTGATTTTTCCAGGTCAAATAACTGTCCCATCTCATCACTGTTCTCATACTTGAATGTGGTACTCTGATAAATCGGTACAATTCTCGGTTCTCCGTTCTTCGGGGTGTATCCGGATTGGATACATTTGGTCTCTAATCTGTAGTCGCTCATCTATTCTTCCTCCCAGTTGTGATATACTTCCTGTACGTCGTCATCTTCTTCCAAAAGATCTAAAGTCTTCTGGATATTCTTAATATCGGTCTCGTCAGTAAGCTGTACATAAGTCTGCGGAATCATGGTTACTTCTGCACTTGCCATCGGTACGCCTGCTTCTTCTAATGCCAGACGCACATCACTGAAAGCATCCGGGTCTGTAATGATCTCGAAACTGTCTTCCTCTTCTACGAAATCTTCAGCACCTGCATCTAAGGCTGTCATCATCAATTCATCCGGATCCACATCATATTCTTCCCGGTCTACGATAATCTGCCCTTTCTTATCAAACATAAAAGATACGCAACCGCTGGTTCCGATACTTCCATAGCCTTTGGTGAAAGCACTTCTTACGTTGGAAGCAGTACGATTCCGGTTGTCGGTCAAAGCTTCTACGATAATTGCTGTTCCGTTCGGGCCATATCCTTCATATGTAACACGCTCATAGTTGGAAGCGTTGGCATCTCCAGCCGCTTTCTTGATACTTCTTTCGATATTATCATTCGGCATGTTGTTGGCTTTTGCTTTGGCAATCACATCGCGAAGACGGCTGTTATTATTCGGGTCCGGTCCGCCTCCTTCTTTTACTGCTACGGCAAGTTCACGTCCAATCTTTGTAAAAATCTTTCCTTTTGCCGCATCATTCTTCTCTTTTTTATGCTTAATGTTTGCAAATTTTGAATGTCCTGACATTATTCTTTCCTCACTTCTCTTTTCAAAATACTTGTTTATTCTATCACTGTTTTTCTTATTTGTACAGTTTTTTATGTATGAAGCTCCAAGCTGATTTTCAAAGCCTCATTCACCTTTCTCATAAGTTCCCGATCCACCCGGCAGACAAATTCTTTCAAACGCTGTTTGTCTACGGTTCGAATCTGTTCCAATAAAATAACCGAATTCTTTACAATCTGATATTTCTTCGCATCCATCTCAATATGGGTCGGCAGTTTGGCCTTGTTCATCCGTGAGGTGATTGCCGCACAGATGACGGTTGGACTGTGTCGATTTCCTACATCATTTTGTATAATGAGCACCGGCCGAATACCGCCTTGCTCCGAACCTACCACCGGACTTAAATCCGCATAATAAATATCTCCACGTCTGATTTGCACTTTCTTTCACACTCCGATACTTAAGATAACAGTAGTATTTCCATCTTTCTCGGAAGTATTCGATTCTTTTATGCAAAATAGTCCACTTGCTCGGCTACCACTCCATTTTTCACATAGACACGGGGAATCCGTTTGCCTAAATCACAGATAAATTCATAATTAAACCGGCCGGACAAATCCCCTAACATCTCCACTGTAATGGTTTCGTTGCCATCGCATCCGATCATGGTTACTTTATCCCCGAAGCTTACGCCTTCTATCTCGGTTACATCTACCATGAACTGATCCATGCAGATACGACCGATAATCGGCGCTTTCTTTCCACGAATCAAGACATATCCCAGGTTGGATAAGCTTCTTGGATAACCGTCAGCATATCCTACCGGAATGGTTGCAATCTTCATTTTCTTCGTTGCTACAAAGGTGCCGCCGTAACTAATCGGGGTGCCTTCTTCTACCTCTTTTACAAATGCCACATGGCTCTTTAAACTCAGGGCCGGTTTTAACCGCAATTGGTCTTTTTGCACCTCCTCGGAAGGATATAAACCGTAGGTGGAAATTCCTGCCCGCACCAGATTAAAAGGAAGTTCCGGCAAATCGATAATGGCGGCGCTATTAGCGCAATGTTCCAAAGAAAAGGTAACCTCCTTTTCTTTGAGTTGATCTACCATCCATTGAAATCTGGTAAGCTGCGTTCTGGTAAAGTCTTTATCCACCTCATCTGCTTTTGCAAAATGGGTGAAAATCCCTTCCATGGCAACTTGTTTCATCTGACGAATCTCGGCAATGGCTTCCACGGATCTATCTGTAATATCAAATCCTAATCGTCCCATTCCTGTATCCAATTTGATATGCATGTAAGCAGTCTTTCCAATCTGGGCTGCCATCTGAGAAATGGATTCTGCCATCTCTTTGGTATAGACATTCATGCGAATATCATTTTTCAGCATCTCCATATATTGATCCGGGAAGACACATCCAAGAACCAGGATTGGTTTTTTTATCTTCTCTGCCCGAAGGACAATAGCTTCATCTAAGGTAGCAACTGCAAAGCCCCAGATATAATCATATCCTTCCAGCATCTCTGCTACTTGTACAGCGCCGTGACCATAACCATCTGCTTTGATTACCGCCATGATCTGTGCGTCTTGTGGTAATCGTTCCTTCATACGTTCCATATTAGAAACGATAGCATCCAAATCTACTCTTGCATATACTCTGCTATAGGTTTTCATCTATTATTTCTCCTATTTCATCTATAATATCCCGGGCAAGTACGCTATATGCCCCTTTTTTTCTGCTCGCACTCTCTCCTGCTAAACCATGGAGGCAGGTACCTAGAACTGCCGCCTCGTAGGCCTCTTTCTTCTGTCCTAAGACTCCGGCAATGATTCCGGTTAGCACATCACCACTTCCCCCTTTTGCCATAGCATGGCAGCCGGTGGTGTTGATATAAAACTTCTCTTCTCGCTTGGCCACCAGGGTTCTGGCGTCTTTCAAAACACAGACCAGAGCATAGGCATCTACAAAGCTTTGTAATTTTTCAAATCGATTCTTCGTAAGTTCTTCCATGGTACAACCAAGAAGTCTCGTCATCTCTTTCATGTGCGGAGTTAAAACAAGTGGCATCTTCGCCTCTAAGAGCCATTCTTTGTGCATGGCAACAATATTTAACCCATCTGCATCTAAGACGCAAGGAACTTCTCCATAGCGCAAGGTATGATAAACTAACTCCTGAGCTATATGATCTGTCGCCAATCCCGGCCCCATGGCCACCACATCTGCCCATCCAAGCAAGCGCAATAAGGTATCCTGCTCATATTCTTCATAGGTGGTAACGATTGCCTCCGGAAGCAGTTCTTGTAGCGGAATTCGGTTCTCGCTAGCGGTATAAATCTGCACCAACCCGGCACCGGATGCATAGGCGGCCTTTGCGCAGAGGTAAGCAGCGCCGCACATCCCTTTGCTCCCGGCAATGACAAGAACTTTGCCATAGGTTCCTTTGTGCGACCAACTTTTTCGCTTCGGATATCTCCCAAGAAGATCCTGCCTGTCATAAGTATAGGAAAGCTTTCCATCCGGAAGGGCCTCATCTGTAATTCCAATCTCTGCCACTTTAATCTTCCCGGCATGGAGAGCACCGTCTCCAAAATACAGGCCTCTCTTGCCATAGGCAATGGCAATGGTAAGATCTGCACAGAAAGCAATCCCCAATGCCTTTCCATTATCATCTGCAATTCCGGATGGCACGTCAATAGAAACCCGCTGAGCCTCCATATGATTTAACATATGAATCAGATCATAATATGTGCCTGTCACTTCCCGTTTTTGGTTGGCACCAAAGATACAATCAATAACTAGGCTATATCCTTGTCGGCGGATTGCCTGCACTGTGGGAATGTTATAATATTGACAAATCTCTTGTTGCTTGCGATTATCCAGGCTGCGTTTCTCTTCTTTGCCTGCAAAGAATAATTCCACCGAAATTCCTTTCAAATGGAGAAGTCTTGCAATGGCATAGCCGTCACCGCCGTTATTTCCCATGCCGCAGACAACTAGGACTTTTGCAAAATCCAGCTGTTCTTCCTCCATGATCTGGACGCTTGCAAGGGCTGCTCGCTCCATCAACACCATAGACGGAATGCCGATGGTATCTATGGTATAACGATCTGCCTGCTGCATCTGCTCCCCGGTTAGTAAATATCTCATATCCATCCTCCAAAAAACGTGTAGAAAAATCCACTCGGACTTTGCTACACGTTCCTATTATTCCTTATTATGTTCTTCCTGATAACGATTAATCTTATAGGAAAGCCGCATTAAACTTTCGGAAAGATGCACATTCTCTACAATCACATCTTCAGGAACATGTAAATCTGTATGTACAAAGTTCCAGATTCCTCTGACCCCTGCTTCCACGACCAGATTGGCGATCTCTGCCGCTTTCGCTTTCGGAATGGTCAGCACTGCCAAGGTTACATTCTCCTTGCGGATAAAATCCTGCAACTCATCCATCATCCGAATCGGCACTCCTCGAATGATCATGCCTTCCAATCTTGGATTCACATCAAAAATTCCTTTTAATATAAAGCCTCTTTTTTCAAAAGAAGCATAATTGGCAAGAGCCTGTCCCAAATTACCTGCACCGACAATGACCATGTTCCGTTGTTCGTGCAGTCCTAAGATCTTTCCAATCTCATCTTGCAAATATTGTACATTATATCCGTAACCTTGCTGACCAAACCCACCAAAATTATTCAAATCCTGCCGAATCTGAGAAGCCGTCACGTTCATCTTGCGGCTTAACTCTCCGGAGGAAATTCTCTCTACTCCATTCTCCAGCAGTTCTCCAAGATACCGGTAGTATCGGGGTAAACGACGAATCACTGCCTGAGAAATCTGTCTTGTTTCCATTCTAGTTCCACGCTCCTGTCTTTTTCTGACATTATTCTTATATTATATAGAAATCTATTTGTAAAGTCAAATTTTTTCCGTTATAATGTTAAGGAAATAACAAATTTAATTGAAATTCATTGGAGGTTCGACATGATTTTAGCGTGTCATAATATAAGTAAAGCTTTTGGAGACCAGGTCATTATCAAAGATGGCTCCTTTCACATAGAAGACAGAGAAAAGGTTGCTTTAATTGGCATCAACGGTGCCGGCAAATCCACTTTGTTCAAAATTATCATGAAGGAATTGTCCCCGGATGCAGGAGAAGTCATTCTGGCTAAGGATGCCACCATCGGCTACCTCTCCCAGCATCAGGAATTAACCGGCGGCCATACTATTTTGGAGGAGATCAAAACAGCCAAAGCAGAGATTATCGAACTGGAGCGCCAGATTCGTACCCTTGAGTTGGAACTCACATCTTTATCCGGTCAGGTTCTGGAAGAACGGCTGCACACTTACCATCGTCTGACGGAACGTTTCGAACAGGAAAATGGTTACGCCTACCAGAGCGAACTCGTCGGTGTCTTAAAAGGCCTTGGTTTTCAGGAATCGGAATTTAACAAGGAAGTCTCCACCCTCTCCGGAGGACAGAAGACTCGGGTTGCCTTGGGCAAATTACTTCTGACGAAGCCGGATATTCTTCTTCTGGATGAGCCAACCAACCATTTGGATATGAATTCCATTCGCTGGTTAGAAAATTATCTATTAAATTATAATGGTGCCGTCTTTATCGTTTCTCATGACCGATATTTCTTAAACCGGGTGGTAACGAAAGTGGTAGAATTAGAGCAAGGAACTGTCACCTGCTTCCCAGGTAACTACTCTGCTTTTTCCAAGAAGAAACAGCAGATGCGAGATGCAAAAGTGAAGGAATATCTCAAACAACAGCAGGAAATCAAGCATCAGGAAGCAGTTATTGAGAAGCTCCGCTCTTTTAACCGGGAAAAATCTATCAAACGGGCAGAGAGCCGGGAAAAGCTTCTATCTAAGATGGATGTGGTAGACAAGCCGGTGACCCTCTCTCAGGATATGCATCTTGTGTTAGAGCCTGCCTGTATCAGTGGAAATGATGTGCTGCAGGTGGAACATCTTGGCAAATCCTTTGGCTCTCAGACTTTATTTACCAATGCTAATTTTGAAATCAAACGGGGCGAACATGTAGCCATTATCGGGGATAACGGAACCGGTAAGACTACCCTTTTAAAGATTTTAAATGAGGTTCTTTTGCCGGATACAGGCGCCTTTACCTTAGGAACCAACGTACAGATTGGCTATTATGATCAGGAACATCATGTATTGCATATGGAAAAGACGATTTTCGATGAGATATCAGATGATTATCCGCAGCTGAATCATACCAAGATTCGAAATGTCCTGGCAGCCTTTCTTTTCACCGGGGATGATGTCTATAAGCAAATCAAGGATCTTAGCGGTGGCGAGCGTGGCCGTGTTTCCTTGGCAAAACTCATGCTGTCGGAAGCAAATTTCCTGATCCTGGATGAGCCAACCAACCATTTGGATATTGTATCGAAGGAAATCCTAGAGCGGGCATTAAACGATTATACCGGAACGGTACTCTATGTCTCCCACGACCGATATTTCGTCAACCAGACTGCCAGCCGGATTCTGGATCTTGTAAACGGACAATTTGTGAACTATATTGGAAATTATGATTATTACGAAGAAAAACGGGAAGCATTGACCGCTGTCTATGCAGCTCCTTTTGAGCAGGTGCCTAAAGAAGAAGCGCCTTCCGAAAACAAGTTGGATTGGAAAGCCCAGAAAGAAGAACAGGCAAGACTTCGCAAGCGGCAAAATGAATTGAAGCGCACGGAAGATCGCATTGCTCAATTAGAGGAACGGGATAGAGAGATTGATGCTTTGATGACACAGGAAGAAATCTATACCAATTCCGTAAAATGTCAGGAATTGAGCCAGGAAAAGGCCAACATCCTGGAAGAACTAGAACTTTTATATGAAACGTGGACAGACCTTGCAGAATAATCTGCAAGGCCTGTTTTTATTTTGTATTCTTTATAATCTTGCTGCAATAGCATCGATAAATGCTTCACTGCTAAGAACGGTCGGATTCTCTAAAGTGGTAATCAAGGCAAGGTCCTTTGTCATAGAACCACTTTCAATGGTATCGATGGTTGCTTTTTCCAAACGATCTGCAAAATCCATCAATTCCTGATTGCCATCCAATTCACCACGTTTTTTCAGAGCACCTGTCCATGCAAAAATGGTTGCTACCGAGTTCGTGGAAGTCTCTTCCCCTTTCAAGTGTTTATAATAGTGACGTTGTACGGTTCCGTGAGCCGCCTCATATTCGTAATATCCGTGTGGTGATACCAATACGGAAGTCATCATAGCAAGGGAACCAAAAGCTGAGGATACCATATCACTCATTACGTCTCCATCGTAGTTCTTGCAAGCCCAGATAAATCCGCCTTCTGCTTTCATGACACGTGCTACGGCATCATCAATCAAAGTATAGAAATAAGTGATACCGGCTTCTTCAAACTGTTTTGCATATTCTGCATCATAGATTTCCTGGAATACATCCTTGAAAGTATGATCATATTTCTTAGAAATGGTATCTTTCGTCGCAAACCACAGATCCTGCTTGGTATCCAATGCATAATTGAAACAGCTTCTTGCAAAGCTTTCAATGGAATCTTTTAAGTTATGCATACCCTGAGCAATACCCGGTCCTTTGAACTCATGCACCAGACTTCTTGTCTCGGTTCCATCTTCTGCGGTATAGACCAATTCCACTTTTCCCGGTCCCGGAATCTCCATCTCTGTATTCTTGTAGACATCACCATAGGCATGTCTTGCAAGCGTGATTGGTTTCTTCCAATTCTTTACGCATGGTTCAATGCCTTTTACCACGATCGGTGCACGAAAGACGGTTCCGTCTAACATAGCACGAATGGTTCCGTTTGGACTCTTCCACATCTCCTTCAAATCATATTCTGTCATACGTGCCGCATTTGGTGTAATGGTGGCACATTTGACAGCAACTTTATATTTTTTCGTTGCATTAGCAGAGTCTACAGTTACCTGGTCATTGGTTTCATTTCTGTGTTCCAATCCCAAATCGTAATATTCGGTCTTTAAATCAATGTAAGGAAGCAATAATTTGTCCTTAATCATCTTCCAGAGAATTCTGGTCATCTCATCTCCATCCATCTCTACAAGTGGTGTTGTCATCTGAATCTTCTTCATGGTCGTATCCTCCTATGTTTCTTATAAAATAATCTGTAATTCCCGGCATGTGTCGGTAATTACGCGAACCAATTCTTCATCCGTCAAAACAGTAACACGTCCGGATTCGTATTCTGCATCTACCCATTCTTTGACCTTGGCAACCAACAAGGAATTCTTCTCCACTGCCCGATCACCACGCAATTTGTAATAGGTGTTGATCCAATGGGCAATACCTGCCAAACCAGAGGTGTTAGATACAGCAACCAGAACCGGTCGGTTCAGGAATTTTTCCGTATCAAAGATATTATAGATTTCTTCGTTTTTCAAAAGTCCATCTGCATGAATGCCGGCTCTTGTCACATTGAAATTCTTTCCTACAAATGGCGTACGGGATGGCACCCGATAGCCAATCTCTTTTTCGTAATATTCTGCCAATTCGGTAATCACTGTGGTATCCATGCCATCTAAGGTGCCCCGCAACTGTGCATATTCAAATACCATGGCCTCAAGCGGTGTGTTGCCGGTACGCTCTCCAATTCCAAAAAGGGAACAGTTCACCCCACAAGCTCCATAGAGCCATGCAGTGGTGGAGTTGCTGACTGCCTTATAGAAATCGTTATGTCCGTGGAATTCAATTAATTCACTTGGCACTCCGGCATGTACCATCAAGCCATAGATAATGCCCGGAATGGAACGCGGAATTACAGCGCCCGGATAATTGACCCCATATCCCATGGTATCACACACGCGTACCTTAACCGGAATCTGATATTTTTCTTTCAATTTCATCAATTCCAAACAGAACGGAATGACAAATCCATAGATATCAGAACGGGTAATGTCTTCCAAATGACATCTCGGGCTTACACCGATTTCCAGACAATCCCGGACGATACCAAGGTAATGCTCCATGGCTTCCCGTCTGGTCATATTTAACTTATAGAAAATATGATAGTCCGAACAGCTAACTAAGATTCCGGTTTCTTTCATGCCAATGTCTTTGACAAGCTGAAAATCTTTCTTGCTTGCGCGAATCCAACTGGTCACTTCCGGAAATTCATAGCCTCGCTCCATACATTTGTATACGGCATCCCGATCTTTCTTGCTATATAAGAAGAACTCGCTCTGGCGAATGATGCCCTTCGGACCACCTAACTTATGAAAATAATCATATATCGTCACAATCTGCTCGGTCGAATAAGGCGCTCTTGACTGCTGACCGTCCCGGAATGTTGTATCGGTAATCCAGACTTCTTCCGGCATATGATGTGGTACAATTCGATCATTGAACGCAATCTTCGGAATCTCATCATAAGGGAATAAATTCCGGAATATATTCGGCGTCTCCACATCCACTAAGGGATACATATGCTCTTCTAGTGACAATAGATTGTTATGTGTATCCATAACGACTTTTCTGTTCTCCATAACTTTTTCTCCTTGTAATATATATAAATATATATATA
>CAYVDA010000030.1:0-21407 GCA_964450635.1 uncultured Faecalimonas sp.
ACAATCTGGAAAATTATCGGATTCCGGAAAGTGCAAGAGCACTGCAGGAATTTGTAGATGATATGAGTAACTGGTATGTAAGAAGAAGCCGTGAACGTTTCTGGGCGAAAGGAATGCCACAGGATAAGATCAATGCTTATATGACACTTTATACTGCATTGGTTACCGTATCGAAAGTTGCAGCACCGATGATTCCGTTTATGACAGAAGACATTTACCAGAACCTGGTAAGAAGTCTGGATCAGACAGCACCGGAGAGTATCCATCTTTGTGATTATCCGGTGGCAGATGAAGCAATGATTGACACGGAACTGGAAGCTAACATGGAAGAGGTTCTGAAATTAGTTGTGATGGGTCGTGCTTGCCGTAATACAGCCAACATTAAGAATCGTCAGCCGATTGGTAAGATGTTTGTAAAATCAGAGGTGGTTCTTCCGGAATTCTATCAGGAAATTGTGGAAGAAGAGTTGAATGTAAAGACAATGGAATTTACGGATGATGTACGAGCGTTTACTTCCTATACCTTTAAGCCGCAGCTTCGTACGGTAGGTCCGAAATATGGTAAGATTCTTGGCGGTATCAAAGGTGCACTCGAGAACTTAGATGGAAATGCAGCCATGGATGAATTGAACCAGACCGGCCTTTTGAAACTGGATGTCAACGGACAGGAAGTGGTACTGGAAAAAGAGGATCTTTTGATTGATATGACACAGATGGAAGGTTATGTATCAGAGAATGATAATAATATTACCGTGGTATTGGATACGAACCTGACAGAGGAACTTCTGGAAGAAGGATTTGTACGTGAGATTATCAGCAAGATTCAAACCATGAGAAAAGAAGCAGATTTTGAAGTGACAGATAAGATCACCGTAACCTATCAGGGAACAGAAAAAGCCAATGCTATTTTTGCAAAATATGCAGAAGAGATCGCAGGAGAAGTGCTTGCACTTTCTGTTGCAAAGGGAGAACCGGCAGGATATACAAAAGAGTGGAATATCAATGGCGAAAAAGTAAACATGGGTGTTGAGAAATAGGAGGAACCAATGGAATTTAACAAAGCAGAATTTCAAAAAGCGGTAAAGAGTAATGTGAAGAGACTGTACCGTAAGACAATTGAAGAGGCAACGGAGCAGCAGCGTTTTCAGGCTGTCTCCTATGCCGTAAAAGAATATATCATCGATCGCTGGCTGGCAACACAGGAAGCCTATGAAGAGCAGGATCCGAAGATTGTATACTACATGTCCATGGAATTTTTGATGGGACGTGCGTTGGGAAATAGTTTGATCAATTTAACAGCTTACAATCAGGTTCGTGATGCATTGGAAGAGATGGGTATTAATTTAAATGCGATCGAGGATGAAGAGCCGGATGCAGCTCTTGGAAATGGTGGACTAGGCCGTTTGGCAGCCTGCTTTTTAGACTCCTTGGCATCATTAGGATATGCAGCCTATGGATGTGGAATCCGTTATCGATACGGTATGTTCAAACAGAAAATTGAGAATGGCTATCAGGTAGAGACACCGGATAACTGGTTGAAGGAAGGCAATTCGTTTGAGATTCGCCGGGATGAATATGCCAAAGAAGTACGTTTTGGCGGACATATTCGTGTAGAAAAAGATCCAAAGACCGGAAGAGATCTATTCCTTCAGGAAAACTATGAATCGGTTCTTGCCATTCCATATGATGTGCCGATTGTTGGCTATGATAATAATGTAGTCAATACGCTTCGAATCTGGGATGCGAAAGCCATTACAGAATTCCAGTTGGATCATTTTGACCGCGGAGAATATCAGAAAGCAATCGAGCAGGAGAATCTTGCGAAGACAATCGTAGAAGTCCTCTATCCGAATGACAACCATTATGCTGGAAAAGAGCTTCGCTTGAAACAGCAGTATTTCTTCATTTCTGCCAGCTTGCAGGCATTGATAGAGAAATATAAGAAGAATCATAGCGATATTCGCAAGTTGTATGAAAAAGCAACTATTCAGATGAATGATACCCATCCGACAGTGGCAGTTGCAGAATTAATGCGACTTCTTATGGATGAAGAAGGTTTAGAATGGGATGAAGCATGGGAAGTTACTACGAAGACCTGTGCATATACCAACCATACCATCATGGCAGAAGCCTTGGAAAAATGGCCAATCGACCTCTTCCAGAGATTGCTTCCGCGTGTATATCAGATTGTAGAAGAGATTAACCGTCGTTTCGTTAACGAGATTCGGGAAAAATATCCGAATAACGAAGAGAAAGTTCGTAAGATGGCAATTCTCTATGATGGACAGGTGAAGATGGCGCATCTTGCGATTGCAGCAGGATATTCTGTAAACGGTGTTGCGGCCCTTCATACAGAGATTTTGAAGAAACAGGAATTGAGAGATTTCTATGAATTAATGCCGGAGAAATTCAATAACAAGACCAACGGTATTACCCAGAGACGTTTCTTGCTTCATGGAAACCCGCTTCTTGCAGATTGGGTAACGGATCATATTGGAGATGGCTGGATCACAGATCTTTCCCAGATGGCGAAATTAAAACCGCTTGCAGAAGATCCGAAAGCACGAAAAGAATTTATGCAGATTAAATATGAGAACAAAGTTCGTTTGGCAGACTATATTCTGAAACACAATGGGGTGGAAGTGGATCCGAACTCTATTTTCGATGTGCAGGTAAAACGTCTCCACGAATACAAACGTCAGCTTCTTAATATTTTACATGTTATGTATCTGTATAATCAGATCAAAGATCATCCGGAGATGAGTTTCTATCCAAGAACATTTATCTTCGGTGCGAAAGCAGCTGCCGGATACAAACGTGCAAAACAGACCATCAAGTTGATTAACTCCGTTGCAGATGTAATCAACAATGATAGAAGCATTCAAGGCAAATTGAAAGTGGTATTCA
The DNA here is from genome assembly GCA_964450635.1 of uncultured Faecalimonas sp. Lineage (GTDB taxonomy): Bacteria > Bacillota > Clostridia > Lachnospirales > Lachnospiraceae > Faecalimonas. Next base: position 2,908 of record CAYVDA010000030.1, read on the forward strand.
TTGAAGATTACCGCGTGTCCAATGCGGAATGGATCTTTGCAGCAGCAGATGTCAGTGAACAGATTTCTACTGCTTCCAAGGAAGCATCCGGAACCGGTAACATGAAGTTCATGTTAAATGGTGCTCCGACCTTAGGAACTATGGATGGTGCCAATGTGGAAATCGTACAGGAAGTAGGCATGGAGAATGCATTTATCTTCGGACTTAGCTCGGATGAGGTTATTGCATACGAGAACAATGGCGGATACAATCCGATTGATATCTATTTCAATGACTGGGATATCAAACGTGTGGTAGATCAGCTGGTAGACGGAACCTATGCAAATGGGGATCGAGAATTGTATCGAGACCTTTATAATTCCCTTCTGAATACCTACAGCAGCGACCGCGCAGACACCTACTTTATCTTGAAAGATTTCCGTAGCTATGCGGATGCACAGAAGAGAGTTGAGGAGGCATATCGAGACAGAGATCGCTGGGCGAAGATGGCACTTCTAAACACAGCATCCTGTGGTAAATTTACCTCTGACAGAACCATCCAAGAATACGTGGATGAAATCTGGAAATTGGACAAAATCAAAGTAGAATTATAAAAAACAGTGATAAGAATCATGGGACCTTACATATACTTGGGATATGGGAGGTCCTTTTTATGTGGAAAAAACGAATTCGAAAAATAGGAATGCTATCTATCTTTTGTATCCTGCTACCATTTACGGTGACCGTTTTTTGGAATGGGATAGAACAAGAGGAAAACGCATTGGATGTCTACTGTGTGCAGGTGCTGGCCAATGAAGTGTCAGATGCTTACGAGGAAGAAATGCTAAAAGCCCAGGCGGTATTGGTGCGTACCCGAATCTATAAGCAGCTACAGGAAGAACAGGGGGAACTGGCTCTTGAAAGGCAAGAAATTCCTGCAACCTTTCAGCGGGTATTAGAGAAAGTCTGGCAGGAGACGAAAGGACAAGTACTCATGTATCAAGACCAATTAGCGTTGGCTCCATTTCACAAGCTAAGCAATGGGAGAACGCGAAATGGAAAAGAAGTATTGGGGACAGACTCCTATCCCTATTTAAAAAGTGTCCAGTGCCCGAAAGATGTGGAAGCCAAGGAGCAGATTCAGACCCAAATGGTGGATGTAAAGGATGTAAAGGTGACGAAAACAGATAGTGCCGGTTATGTCAGTGAAGTGAAAGTTGGGGGAGAGACCGTATCCGGAGAGCAATTTCGCAGCACCTACCAACTTCCATCCGGCGCATTCTTGATTCAGGCGGCCGGGGAGCGGAGCCGGGTTACAACAAGCGGAGTGGGACATGGCCTTGGACTAAGCCAATATACGGCAAATGAATTGGCAAAAGAAGGAAAAAATTACAAAGAAATTTTAGAATATTTTTTTGCAGAGACAAAGTTAAAAGAGGTTGCAGAAGTTTTGGTCAATGTGGAATAAGGCATCCCTTTTTCGGCAAAAATAATGCCAGAGGTGATAAATTATGAAGAAGCAGAAACAAAATAAGCAACGAAAAAGTGCCACAGCAGTATTGGTATTATGCTTGGTGGCTGTCCTTGGTATGGTAGGAAATGCTGTTTTTCGCCAAGGGAACAACAAGGAAGAGGACAGGCTGGCAAAACAGGAAGAACAAGAGAAAAAACAAGAGGAGACGCAGCAAGCTGCAGCGGCAGAAAGTGACCGGATTGAAACGGAAGGGATAGAGGAAGAAAAGGAGCAGGAGCCGGTTGTGACAGAAACGAAAAGCCCGGTTCAATCGCTGACATTTTCGGAAGAAGAGCCTTTGCTCTGGCCGGTGGATGGAAATGTACTTTTGAACTATAGCATGGATCAGACCGTTTATTTTCCAACCTTAGATCAGTACAAGTACAATCCGGCATTGATTGTATCCGGAGAAGTAGGGGAGGAAGTATTTGCAGCGGCACCGGGAATGGTGACTGCTATCGAAGAGGATGCCCAGACTGGAACGACAGTGATTGTGGACTTGGGAAGTGGCTATGTGGCAAAGTATGGGCAGCTTGAAGATGTGACGATACAGGAAGGTTCCTATGTTGAAAAAGGAGAGATTCTGGGTTACTTAAGTGAGCCGACAAAATATTATAGTGTGGAAGGATGTAATCTCTATTTCCAGCTGCTCAAAGACCAGGAACCGGTGAATCCGATGGAATATTTGGATGTATAGGGTTTCACAGATTTAACACAGATTTATCATATTTCCATCAATTTCTTTTCATATAATAAAACAACCATAATGGCAAGGAGGAAGGAAATTGATAGAAGTAAAGGAACTAGTAAAAAAATACGGAGATCATGTGGCAGTGGATCATTTGAGTTTCTCCGTCAAACAGGGTCAAATCTACGGATTTTTGGGGCCGAACGGTGCCGGAAAGTCCACGACCATGAATATTATGACCGGATATCTGGGCGCGAGTGATGGGAAAGTCCTGATAAACGGTCATGATATTTTAAAAAAGCCGGAATTGGCAAAAAAGAGCATTGGATATTTGCCGGAGATTCCGCCTCTTTACCTCGATATGACGGTAACAGAATATTTGTATTTTGCGGCGGAGCTAAAGAAGATTCCCAAAGAGGAGCGAGAAGAGCAAGTGGAGAAAGTGATTGCACTGGTCCAGTTGCAGGATGTGGAAAATCGCCTGATCAAGAATTTGTCGAAAGGATATAAGCAGCGAGTGGGGCTGGCACAGGCAGTCCTTGGATTTCCGGAGATTATTATCCTGGATGAGCCGACGGTAGGTCTGGATCCTAAGCAAATCATTGAAATCCGAGAATTAATCCGGGAATTGGCGAAGAATCATACCGTCATTCTAAGTTCCCATATTTTGGCGGAAGTGCAGGAAGTCTGTGACCATATCATGATTATTTCCAAAGGAAAGTTGGTGGCTAGTGATACCCCGGAGAACCTGGAGAAGATCATGCAAGGCGCCGGAGTTGTAGAGCTTGAGGCACGAGGTGAGCGGGAAAAAGTAGAAGCAATCTTGCAGAGTATGGATACAGAATTAGAGTGGGAACTGGAAGAAGAGAAAGAATACGTACGGGTTAAAATTACGGTACATGGAGAGGAAGATGTGCGTGAGCAATTGTTCTATGCCTTTGCCAAAGCAGACTGTCCGCTTCTCACCATGAAGAAGATTGCCATGTCCTTGGAAGAAGTATTCTTAGAATTAACCGGAGAGGAGGAAGTAGAAGATGAAAGCGATTTATAAACGAGAACTGAAATCCTATTTTCAATCCATGGTAGGCTATGCGTTTATTGCTTTTTTGATGCTATTTACGGGAATCTATTTTACAGCTTACAATCTACATAGTGGATATCCCTATTTTGGATATGCCTTATCCGGTTCCATGTTTATCTTCCTGGTGGCGGTGCCGATTCTGACCATGCGGAGTTTTGCGGAAGAGCGAAAAAGTAAGACGGATCAGCTCCTATTGACAGCACCGGTGCGTGTGACAGGAATCGTGCTGGGGAAATATCTGGCCATGGTAACCGTTTATGCGATACCGTGTCTGCTTTACTGCCTATATCCTTTGGCCATCAAAGCGCAGGGAACGGCTTATCTGAAGACAGATTATGTAGCGATTGCGGTATTTTTCCTGGTTGGATGCGTGTACATAGCAGTGGGAATGTTTCTTTCTTCACTGACCGAGAGCCAGATTATTGCAGCTGTCAGCACCTTTGCGGCACTTTTGGTTCTATACCTGTGGAGTGGCCTGGTAAGTTTTCTGCCGGATCAGGCAAGCTATAATCTGATCGGCGTCTTGGTGTTGGTTGTGCTAGTGGCGGTCTTGGTTTATCATATGACCCGGAACTGGCTGATTGCAGGAGGAATCGGGGTGGCAGGTTGCACTGTTTCCACCGCCCTTTATATGAGCAAACCCTCTTGGTTCGAAGGTCTTTTGGCGACTTGGCTGGAGCAGTGGAATGTGAATACCGTATTTAGCAAAGTATTAGATTCCAAAGTATTGGATGTCAGCGGGATTATGTTGTGTTGCTTTGTGATTTTTCTGTTTGTATTTTTGACCATACAGACGATACAGAGAAGACGTTGGAGTTAGGAGGGACTGGAGAAGATGAAGAAAATAAAAGAAATGTTTTGTAGTGCACAATCACGCTACGGTTCACACAGTACCCTGCTGATTGCCTTCGTAATAGGTATTGTTCTGGTGGCAAATATATTTGCAGGGCAGTTGCCGGATAAATGGAAAAATATTGATGTCAGTGAGCAACATCTCTATGAGATCACAGAGCAGAGTCGGAAGCTTTTAAGGAGCTTAGATAAAAAAGTGGAACTGCATATTCTGGCAGACAAATCTGCGACGGACGAGCGGATTAAGACCTTTGTGGAAAAATATGCAGGCCTTTCATCTAAGGTATCCGTAGAGTGGATTGATCCGGTTGCCCATCCGACGGCCCTGAAGGAATATGAAGCGGAAGAAAATACCATTGTGGTGACCTGCCCGGATATGGAGAAGACCACACAGATCGCCTTTACAGATATGATTACATATGATGAAATGTCTTACTATTATTATGGAACCTATCAGGAAAATGCATTTGATGCAGAAGGCCAGCTGACCAGCGCAGTCAATTATGTGGTAAATGAAACCAGCTCCAAGATTTATACGACTGCCGGCCATGGGGAAAGCACACTTTCCTCCACATTGGAAGATTTGATGGACAAATCCGGTTTTACGGTGGAAGAATTAAATACCCTTATGACAGTGAAAATGCCGGAAGATTGCGATCTGCTTTTGTTAAATGGTCCGACCAAGGATTTGAGCAAGGAAGAAAAAGAGATGATTTCCAAATGGATGCAGGATGGAAATGACGTGGTGTTGGTATTGGGAGATACGGAAAATGAAACGCCGAATCTGGATGCCCTTCTAAAAGAATATGGAATGCGGATGGCAGAAGGGTATATTGCGGATACCAAACGTTGCTACCAGAACCAGCCGTTTTATATTTTTCCGGAACTGACTTTGAGCGACAAATTGGCCACAGGCATGGAATCCCAGATGGTCATGGTAATCAACGCCAGAGGAATGACAGAGACGGATCCGGCGCGTGAGACCATCAGTCTGAACAGTTTCATGAAAACCTCTGACGGAGGATATGCTGTTACGTCCAAGAAACAGACGGAAGGCACCTATATCTTAGGGGCCATTGCAACAGAGGGAGAAGGACAATTTGCTGTGATTACAGCGGCGACCATGATTGATGAAAATCTGACGGGGTCCTTGACAACCTTAGAGAACAATACCTTGTTTATGAATGTTTTAACCAACAATTTTGATGAATTCAGCAATGTGGCTATTGAGCCAAAAAGTTTGCAGGTGGAATATAATACCATTCAGCATGCAGGAGTCTCCAGTCTGGTTGCCGTATTTGGCATTCCGATTCTGTTTTTGCTCTATGGTTTTGTAAAATGGCTGAAACGGAGAAAGGCATAGGCAAAGCCGGAAGAAGAATTGCATTTTCAGGGGGAGTGGTATATACTACAACTGAATCGAAGGAAAAGAATCCTGTCTGCCGATGGGATTCTTTTTATATAGAAGGTGTTCTGTAAGGATGCCTTATTGCTTGGAAAGGATGGGAATGTGATGGCGCTTTTGAGCATACTGGTTCTGCTATTGGCCTGCTTTGTGATTGTGCGGATTCTGGGTCGTTACATGGATCGAGATTCCGGTTCTACCTGGAAAGAGAGATGGCGAGAGTGGGAAGAGAGAGAACAGCGACAGGTAGGGAAGCAAGGGGAGATAGAGGCTTGGAAGTTTTTGCAGTCTGTGATGCGGCCAAATGATCATTTGCTACGGAACGTAGCCCTTTCTTATGATGGGCGAAGAACGGAGTTGGACCTTGTGGTTGTCAATGAAAATGGAGTCTTTATTATTGAAGTGAAGAATTACAAAGGGATCTTAAGTGGCAAGGAAGAGGATTTTGAGTGGGAGAAGGTCAGCCAGAGCCGGGGTGGAAACTTCTACAGCAAGCAAGTAAAAAATCCCATTCGGCAGGTAAAACGACAGATCTATCTGCTTGCTCACTATCTGCAATATTATGGAGAGCGGGTCTGGGTGGAAGGCTATGTCATTCTTCTTCATAACCAAAGTCCGGTACAGAGCGAAAAAGTATTACATAATACCTTGGAATTGGATCGGCGCCTCCATACAGCCGGTCGTGAGAAACTCAGTCGAAAGAGAGTGAAAGCAATCTGTGACTTGCTTTCCGAAAGATAGAAATGCCCTTGAAAAGTAAATATTGAAAAAAACAAAGGAATCTACTATAATGGGAAGAGTGTCTTGAGACGGATGTCATTTCAAGGCTGAGAACCTGTTGGAAAATCAAAGGATAAAGTAGGAGAATATCATGTTAGATACAATACAATATTTATGGGACCGGTTTGCAGAATTTATCTGCCTTATTTATCCGGCTTCCAAAGCCTTTCGGTCACTTGTGATTGCCATCTTAGGTGCCTTGGGATTTCATAAGACATTTTATACGGTTGTAGGCGCTTTCTTTACACGAAAGTTTCCACCGGCGAAGCAACTGCACAAATATGCAATTTTAGTACCGGCTCGTAATGAAGAGAGCGTAATCGGTAATCTATTACAGAGTATTCGCCGGCAGGATTATCCGGCGGATCTTTTGACTGTATTTGTCATTGCAGATAACTGTACGGATCATACGGCAGAAGTAGCACGTCAAAATGGGGCAATCTGCTACGAACGTTTCAATGATGCGGAGAGAACAAAAGGATTTGCGCTCAAGTTCCTTTTTGAGCGAATTGAAGAAGACTATGGGATTGACAGTTTTGAAGGATATTTTATTTTCGATGCGGACAACCTGTTAAATAAGGATTATATCAGTCGGATGAATGATTCCTTCGATGCAGGAGAGAAGATCATTACGTCCTATCGTAATACCAAGAACTTCGATGAGAACTGGGTGGCTTCCACCTATGCATTGCATTGGATTCGCTCCAGCCGAACCCGTCATCGCGTTCGTTCCCTGCTTCGGTTAGCGACCAATATCCAGGGAACCGGATTCTTATTTGCCAATGAATTGGTAAAAGATGGATGGAACTACACTTCCCTGACAGAAGACCGGGCGTTCACGGCAGATGCCATTGCCCATGGATACATGATTAGTTACAATGACGCAGCACAGTTCTTTGATGAACAGCCGACCAGCTTGAAGATTGCGATGAGACAGCGTATTCGTTGGTCAAAAGGGCATTTACAGGCTTTTGTGGAAAGTGGTGGCTCTTTATTTAAAAATATTTTTGTGGGAAATTGTTTCCGGGACAAATCTCAAAAACGAAAAATCAATGGAAAGACCATATTAGATGGCATTCGCCATCGTTTTGCAGCCTTTGATATTCTTTCTCAGATGATTCCGGGAGTGGTATTTAAACTTTTCCTCTGGCTTATTGTAGCATTTTTCTTCTATGGATGTGTGTGCTATACCAATGGAATCCATTCACGAATCTTTGGAGGTAGCAATTTCCTTTACGAGATTGGAAGATTTGTATTCCACGATCCGAATGTAGATTTAAGTGCAGGACCGAAGGCCATGGGTATCGGGATGCTCCTTTCTACCATGTGGTTTCTTCTTGGAAAGATGGCATTTGACATTGAAAATATGTTGCTTGCTGTATACTTGTTTTTTATTGAACGTAAACGGATTAAGAAGATTTCCCTTCCAAAGAAAGCATTATTTTGTATCACTTGGCCGACATTTGATATGATTTACCGGTATTCCATGTATCTGGCATTGTTTATGAAAGTAACATGGAAGCCGATTCCGCATACCAGCAAGGTTACCATTGAGGATATCGAAGGAAGTCCGATGGAAGCTGTGGAGCCAGAAGGTTGTGTAGATGCAGGTGCCGTTGCAGCATATGGAGGAAGACATGAATAAGAATGAAAAAAGACAAAGGGTGATTTCCGTGATTTTAGGGATTCTACCATTTTTGTCGTTGGATATCTGGCTGCGAATCTGGGGACATTCAATCAACTATTTTCGCAGTGAAATGGTAGCGGCCAATCTGTGCTTTACCATAATCTGGATTGGGTTGTTTGCCACCTTAGGGTTGTGGCTTAAAGGGAAGACTGCGAAAATCGTATATTGCATCTGCTTTGGAATCAATTGGATTTTGTTCCTTGCCAATGCAATCTATTATTCGCTGACCGGTTATTTTATGTCTGTTCGAGTTATGTCCATGGCAGGGGAAGGCAAATCCTATATCGGAGAAGTGATGAAGAATACCAATCCGTGGATCTATGTGATGGCGATCATTTCCCTTGTATTAGCTGTTTTGGCGGTTCGTTTTATGAAAGGGCAGGAGCAGTTTCGCCCGAAACGCCTCGCTGTGATTGCGGTACTATTTGTCGGATTACATCTGTTAGCACCGGCTCTGATGGGAAGCGCCAATGGAACCCTTTCCTGGGATACATGGAGAAACCCAAGAGATGTCTATAATAACTTTATTGATACCAATAAAAATATGAAGATATGCGGATTGTATGAATATACCTTCCGCGATGTGTATAAGACTTTATTTGGACAGAAAAAAGTAGAGAATCCGGAAGATCAGGCATTTTTGGAGGACTGCTACAAAGAAGAGAAGTCTCATGAGGAAAATGCTTATACCGGACGCTATCAAGGAAAAAATGTGATCTTCTTGCAGTTGGAGGGAATGGATACTTGGATGTTAACCAAGGAAGATACGCCATACCTCTATCAATTGCAGCAGGAGTCCATCGATTTTACGGAACATTATTCCTATTATAATGGGGGAGGCTCCACGTTTAATTCGGAATTTGCTATTAATACCGGATTCTTGACGCCGGTTTCCTATGCCCAGAATGCCTATACACTGTATGGGAATACTTTTCCGGACACCTTGCCGTCTCTGTTTCAGGAACAAGGCTATCGGTTGAATGCCTTCCATATGAATTCCAAGGAATATTATTCCCGGGGGTTGAATTTTGAAAGCTGGGGATATGAGGCTTACCATAGTCTGCTAGATAGCGGTGATTATAAAGACAAGTCTTATGAATTGGATCGAGAATTGGTTGAGAATCCAACGTTCTATCAGGAATTGTTCCAAGGAGAGACGCCTTTCCTACATTATCTCATTACCTATACGCCACATACTCCATTTACCACGACAAAAGGAGTCGGAAAGCAGTTGACTACCGTATATGGATTGGACGGGGGTGAGGATCTAGGTGAAGAGGCTTGTGCCAGACTCATGGCAAAAGAGACAGACTATATGGTGGGATTGTTGTTGCAAGGGCTAAAAGACAATGATCTCTATGAGGATACAGTGATTGTGGCCTACGCAGACCATTACCTGTATACCTTGAATGAGAAATCCATTTTAGATCAGTATAAGGAGACAGACAGCAATCTGATTAACCGGACTCCATTCTTTATCTGGAGTGCAGGACAGAAACCAGAATCTGTGGGGAAAGTAAATTCCCAATTGGATATTTTGCCGACAGTCTTAAATCTGTTCGGGATTTCCTATCAGGAAGGAATATATCTGGGACAGGATATCTTTGACGACCGGTATGATGGGCTTGTGTTCTTTAGTGATTATTCTTGGTACGATGGAAAGGTCTATGTAGTGGACGGCGAAGTGGTAACGGGAAGCCAGAATGATACCGAAGGGATACATGAGAAAAATAAAGAGATTCAGGAATTGATTCGTCGAAACGACCTGACCTTGCAATGTGATTATTTTAAGAATAAGAAGAAATAGAAATGGGATGAATGAAAGAAGGATTCTTCAAAAAAAGATGGACGCCTATGCAGGCTATCCATCACTTTGGAGAATCCACTTTTGTATATTGGGCAATATCGGATAAATCACAATCAAGGATATCGCACAATAGATTGAGAGTATAGGTGTTGACATTTCCGTTTTTTCGCAGTCGGTCCAATTGACCGGTACTAATCTTATATTCTTTGATGAGTTTATATTGAGAAATATTCTTCTCTTTTAAAGTTTCCCAAAGTGGCTCAAATGTAATCATGTCGTCAACTTCCTTTGTCTCATTATATCTTAATGGTAAGTGGATGTCCAAATGTTGACAATTGCCCATAAACGGGCTATAATGAAACAAATACGGAAAAAAGTAAGCTGCAGTAAGACATGCTTATAAGGAGGGCAGCAATTCCTCCTATAAGATATAGGAAAGAGAGTAATTATATGAAAATAGCGATAACAGGATGAGGGAAGATTCTGTTATCGTTATTTTTTTATGGGAACTTCGCTTGCTTGTCTTTGTCGAAAGTTGACAGTAGCCCGATAACGGGCTATAATAAGAAAAAAATTAGGGAGAGGTAATGCTATGAAGAAGAAGGTATTACTATGTTTTGCTGTGATTGCAGCATTGAGTCTTGCCGGGTGCGGTGGAGAAATCTTATTCGAAATGTGAGATTCGATTTGCTTTTAAAGATAATTTCGAACATGTATCAAGTATTGATTTCGAAGACTGTGCACATTTCTATTCATTGACAGTCACGAAGAGTAAATAAGGGAAGCTGAAATGAGCAGATGATTTCTATTGTTTCCAACAAAATCACAGTGTATAATAAAAAGCAAGATTTAGCAGAATGCTTTTTAAAGGAGTAACGACCATGATCGTGTTGGAGCAAAGAAGAATAACCGAAAAAGAAGTAAGAGATCATTTTACACAATTAACGAAAAAATTAATAGAAAAAAGGTTAACCATCAGCACAATGGAAAGCGCGACCAGTGGGCAGATGGCTTCCCTTTTAACGGATACGGAAGGCGCCTCTGCGATTATGAAGGGCGCCTTTGTTACGTATTCCAATGAAGCAAAAATCATGCAGGGAGTGCCAAAGGAAACGATCGAAGAATTTAGTGTCTATTCCGAAGAGACAGCCCTTGCCATGGCAAGAAGCTGTAAGGAAACCTATGGTGCAGATATCGGAATCGGCATAACCGGAACCATGGGAAATATCGATCCGGCCAATACAGAAGCATCTGAAAAAGGAGAAGTTTATTTTGCGGTATGCTATGAAAAAGAAGAAGTATGGAAAAAGAGATTACCTGTGCAGGAAAACCGCCTGATGTATAAATTGGCAGTATGTCAGTTGGTATATGAAGCAGTATGGAATGCCATTGGGGAGGGAAGATAGCCATGACAAAAGCGAAGAAAAAGAAATTAGCTCTGGAAATCATAGAACGGTTAAAAACAGAATATCCCATTGCAGAATGTTCTTTGGATTATGACGAAGCATGGAAATTGCTAGTCAGCGTTCGTCTGGCAGCCCAGTGTACCGATGAGCGAGTCAATGTGGTGGTAGAAGGTCTATATGAGAAATATCCAACGGTGGAAGCCTTGGCAGAGGCGACGGAAGAAGAGGTAGAAGTTATTGTCAGACCATGCGGACTTGGAAAAAGCAAGGCGAGAGATATCTGCGCCTGCATGCGGATGCTGCGGGATCAGTATCATGGACGAGTGCCGGATACCATGGAGAGTCTATTGGCGCTACCTGGCGTGGGAAGAAAAAGTGCCAATCTCATCTTAGGAGATGTCTATGGCAAACCGGCCATTGTGACAGATACCCATTGCATTCGTTTGACCAATCGCATGGGTCTTGTGGAAGGAATCAAAGATCCGAAAAAGGTAGAGATGGCGCTCTGGGAAATCATTCCGCCGGAAGAAGGAAACGATTTATGTCACCGATTGGTGCTGCATGGAAGGGCAGTCTGCACGGCACGAACGAAACCGTATTGCGAAAAATGCTGCCTTTCGGATATTTGCAAAAAACAGATTTGAATTTCAAAAGAAGCGCCCCGAGGGAAGTTCTAAAAGAAGAACTTCCGGGCAACGGCATCTCGCGCCGGTCGGCAGATGCCAAAGAAGAGTAAGGTGCCGCCTAAAAAGAGCATAGGTGTCAAGGTATAGACAGACCAAGACAGGCCGCTTGTCAAGGCAAAGGTGTTATTTAACAAAAATTCCATGCAAGGCATGAAGAGTCCCAGCGCAATCCAGGCACCGCCTAAGATAAACAAAGTGCCACGTTGCAGATAATAGATCAAGATGCTAACAGCTGTGGCAATTATGCCAATGACAGCAGTAACCGGAAGGGCAAAGGACAGAAACCAATGTCCACCGGATGCCAGATCAATATAGAGCAGGTAGAGACCAGTGGCGACAAAGCTGCAAGGCACAAAGACTGCCGGTGATGGCTTCCGAAACCACAAAGGAAGAATCATGATTTCATAAGCCAAAAGCAGCGCGCCTATCACATAGCCGGACCATGTGATTCCGTGATTTAATTTGGTATCACAGGTGGCGACCACCAGAATTGCCAGCAGACAGGCAATGGTTGCTAAGATAGGGAAACCAAGTGGATGAGGTTCGGCACTTGGATAATGAGCCACGGGATAGAGTGGCATTTTTTCTTCCTGAGTCAGATCCGGATGATAGACCCTGGTCTGGCAAAGTGGACACACCTTTTCTGTATCCGATAATTTCACTCCACATTTTATACAATACATCATTCGAACTCCTTTTCTTCAAGACAGGACTGATTACTTTCTACTTCTGCATGCAGTCCGTATGTTTCCAAAGTTTTATAAAAATAAGATTCCAAAGATGGCTCTTTGGTATTGCGGATAAAATTCACATACATGGTATCCTTCCAGGACAAAATGCCGCAATTATACGGGGCGGAAGCTTGAACACCAAGGATAAAATCCATCCGTTGCACATAAGGTTCCATTTCTTTTGGCAATGTAATCCTTCCCAGATTAGACAGAGACAGGCAGGATTTGGTCTCGCCTACGGCTCGAAAGACTGCCTTCATCACTGCATTTTTAATGAATAAAGGAAGAACTCGGATGGCGAGGTATCGTTCACTGCTGACATTGGTGGCGATCTTCATTGCCATCTGCTTTTCGGTAATCTCGCTTCCCATACAGTGAGAAATCAAGGAACAGATTTCATCAAACGTATAGGTTCCAAGTCGTGGCAGCAACTCTGGTGTAACATACAGAGCAAAGTTGCGCAAGGTGTTGCTAGGAAAGAGATTTCGCAGGTTCACAGGCAGCAAGACCTTAATGGGTTTCCTGCGGCGCAGCTCCGGAATCTGATCTTGCTGTAAATCTTGAAGAGCACACATCATCAAAGCACAGAGGTAGACCGTGACGCTGACATGTTTCTCTTTTGCTTTCTGTAAAATCTCCGGCACAGACAAATGAAAACAAGTCAGGTGCTTGCGCCCTTCTTTTTCCGGCGTTCCGGATAGGTGCCAGGCTGTTCGCTCTTTTCGACTGGCACTGATAGGCGCGGCATATTTCAGAAAACTATCTTCTAATTCGGATTCTAGAGGTGCTTCTCTTCGATCTAAGATTCCATAAGTGTTCGGAATACAGATTCCTTCGTTCACCTGTAAATATTCGGCTAACAGGCTTTTTAGGAAAATCATAGCGCCATTTCCATCGGTCAATGAATGGAAAAATTCCACTGCAATTCGATTCTGATAGACAATGACACGGAGGGCACATTGGCTCATTTCCTTGTGAGACATACGGGTTAGCGGTTCGCTATATTCTTCCCGGATGGTCGGGCTTTCGCCCAGCTCTTCTATATAATACCAAAAGAATCCCTGCCGTAGACGGGCAGCAATGGATGGGAAACGAGGGACGGTCGCATCCAGAGCAGTCTGCAAGGAGGATACACATACCGGCTCTTTCAAAGTCGCAGAGAGGCGGTAGACGTTGCTCCAATCGTTGGTACGAGCTGCAGGATAGATCTTTGCAGCATTGTCCAGTCTGAGCCATCGGAGATTCTTTTTGCGGATGTCGTTTTCAAAACTAGATGACATGGTTTAATACTCCTTTCGCGTAAATCTATTGTAGCATAGAATGTATGAGAGGACAATGGAGAATATTAGATTTATAAAAATAGCAGGAAAGTACTATAAAAATAGTAGGAAAGCACTTGACAATTCAGGCAGATGGGACTATATTACATTTGAACATATGAATAATCGTTCACATAAAGGAGGAATAATAGAATGAAAAAAGTATATCGTTTGCAGAATTTGGATTGTGCACATTGTGCCGGAAAGATGGAGAAAGGGATACGTAAACTTTCTGGCGTAATTTCAGCAGAGGTGAATTTCTTGAGCCAGAAGTTCGTGCTGGAAGCAGAAGAAGAGGATTTTGATCGGTTATATGAGGAAGCGGTAAGATTGATTCATAAATACGAACCGGATGTGGTGGTGAAGAAGGCATGAAGATGACAAAAAGACAGAGGCGGAATTTCTATCGGATTCTCTTAGCACTGGTGTTGTTTGGAGGAACGTATGTATTGCCCCTTGGAAGAGTCGGAACTATCATCGGGTACCTTCTGTGCTATACCGTGATTGGATATGATATCTTATGGAAAGCAATGACTAATATTTTCGCCGGACAGGTTTTTGATGAGAATTTTCTTATGGCTATTGCTACGGTAGGCGCTATGGTCTTGGGAGAGTTTCAGGAAGGTGTGGCGGTTATGCTATTTTACCAGGTAGGCGAGTTGTTCCAGTCCTGTGCTGTCAGCCGTTCCAGGGACTTCATTTCCCAGCTCATGGACATTCGTCCGGATTGGGCGCACCTGCTACGGGATGGAGAGGCGGTGCAGGTGGAGCCGGAAGAAGTGGCTGTAGGAGATGTGATATTGATTCATCCGGGAGAGCGGATTCCGTTAGATGGCATTGTGCTGCAGGGGAATACCACCATTGATACAGCGGCTTTGACAGGAGAATCCCTTCCGCGTGAGTGCAAAGTGGGAGAGGAAGTGATCAGCGGTTGCATCAATCTGACCGGTATGATTCAGGTGAAAGTGACGAAAGCCTATGGAGAATCTACAGTAGCCCGTATCCTGGAATTGGTGGAAAATGCCACAGATAAAAAAGCCAAAACGGAGAATTTTATTACGAAATTTGCTCGCTACTATACGCCTATCGTGGTAATCGGGGCAGTGGCGCTGGGAATCTTGCCCCCGCTTCTGGGTGCAGGCTCTTGGGAAATGTGGGTTCATCGGGCTTTGAACTTTTTGGTTGTGTCTTGCCCATGCGCCCTTGTGATCTCTGTTCCCCTCAGTTTCTTTGGGGGAATTGGTGGGGCATCCAAATGTGGTATTTTGGTAAAAGGAAGCAATTATCTGGAGCTGTTAGCCGGTTTAGAACAAGTGGTATTTGACAAAACCGGCACCTTGACGGAAGGGAAATTTAGGGTTACCAAGTGCCTTGCCCATCAAGGGACCACGAAGGAATTGTTGGAGGCGGCGGCCTATGGAGAAAGCCATTCCACCCATCCTATTGCCAGATCGATCGTAGAATCCTATGGCGGTGTATTGCAGTCTGAGAAGATACAGCAGGTGGAAGAATATGCCGGATTTGGGGTCAAAGTGGTAGTAGATGGACGTGAGATTCTAGTTGGAAATCAGAAACTCATGGAGCAACATGGCCTCTCTTTTGTGGATTCGAAGGAAGTGGGAACTATTGTTCATGTGGCAGTAGATCAAAGCTATCTTGGCGCCATTGTAGTAGAAGATGTAGTGAAACCGGATGGGGCTGAAGCGATTTCACAGTTGCGGGAAATAGGGGTAAAAAAGATTACCATGTTAACCGGTGACCGGACGGAAGTTGGCGAGAAGGTCGGCAAGGAACTAGGAATCGAGAATATTTATACAGAACTTTTGCCGGCGGACAAAGTCCGGCAAGTCGAAAGCTTGTTAAATCAGACAGAAGGAGTCCTTGCCTTCGTGGGCGACGGAATCAACGATGCTCCGGTGCTTGCCCGGGCAGATGTAGGGGTTGCCATGGGTGGCCTTGGTTCTGACGCTGCAATTGAGGCGGCGGATGTGGTGCTGATGACAGATGAACCGTCCAAACTGGTAGCGGCTGTTCGGATTGCAAAGAAGACCATGAGAATTGTTTACCAGAATATTGTCTTTGCCATAGGGGTCAAATGTCTGGTGCTACTGTTAAGTGCATTGGGTTATGCCTCCATGTGGGCGGCTGTATTTGCAGATGTAGGGGTAGCAGTGCTTGCGATTTTGAATGCCATTCGAGCGCTGCGAGTGCCAAAAGAAAGATAAGATACTTGTGGAAAGTCTTCCTATATTTTATACTAAAAAGAGAAAAGCAGGAGGATGAGGATATGAAACGAATGATTTTGGCATCCGGTTCACCAAGGCGCCGGGAATTGATGGCGCAGGCGGGATTTACTTTTGAGATTCAGACGAGTGACAAAGAAGAGATCTACCATAGCGATAAGCCGGATGAGATTGTAAAAGAATTGGCAATGCTAAAAGCAAGGGATGTAGCAGAGCAGAATCAAAAAGAGAATCTTCTGGTGATTGGTGCAGATACGGTGGTTTCCGTAGATGGTCAGATTTTGGGAAAGCCGTCTTCCAAAGAAGAGGCCTGTGCTATGATAAAAAGTCTGGCAGGACGCGCCCACCAGGTATATACCGGTGTTGCGGTTCTGGATTATACGGAAGATGGCAGAGAACAGGTATGCAATCATGCAGTTTGTACGGAAGTCTACGTATCGGATATGACAGAGGATGAGATTCGGGAATATGTAGAGACGGAAGAAGTGATGGATAAGGCAGGAGCTTATGCCATCCAAGGAACCTTCGGCGTGAAATACGTGGAACGATTTGAAGGAGATTATTTTAATGTAGTAGGACTTCCTATCAGTTACCTGTATCAGGAATTGAAAGAAAGAGTGTAAAAAAGGAGCGAAAGCTCCTTTTTGTCTTGTTTGCGTGCGTGTTCATTCGGAAAGGGGAAAGAAGCATTTATAAGCGCACTTGAAAATAACAAATCTGTAGGTGGTTACTTGCAGACCATC
This sequence comes from uncultured Faecalimonas sp., assembly GCA_964450635.1. Lineage (GTDB taxonomy): Bacteria > Bacillota > Clostridia > Lachnospirales > Lachnospiraceae > Faecalimonas. The sequence continues at coordinate 19,828 of CAYVDA010000030.1, forward strand.
GAAGATTTTCAAAGCATGCCAATGGGAAGCTATACATTGTCGGGACTCGATTTATGGGATGCCTTTCATGCAAATGCGAAAATTGTAAAGAATGGACAGTTTGCTCAGAGTAGCTACGATTATAATAAGGATAACAAAATTGGTTCTGCAGATATCGTACGCCTCAAAAAGATGGCAGCAGATATGATTGAAGAATCCGGCATTTCACTTGATAATGAACTAGTTCAGAACACTTCGGTATGGAATACACCAGGACTTGCAGAAGATAAGGACTTCCAGTTCGATGTGGAGGCGACAAGTACCTTGATGTCAGTAAAAGCAACAGAGACAGATTATTATAATGCATTGAAGAAATATAATGTTGGCGAGACCAAATCATTGCTTCCGAAAAAAGCTGCCGGTGAGTGGGGTTACTCTCTCGTACAACTTGATGGAGCAAATCTACTATTATCATATCCTAGACGTTTGAGCAAAAATAAGTACTACAAAAGAAGAAGAAAACGTGGTAATATAAGAAAGGATTAGAAAATGGATGCAGATCCATTTACATCGGATAGAACATAAGAAATGGAGCATTATCATGTGGATTGCAAAGAATTGGAAAGACTATGAAGTGATTGACACTTCCAATGGAGAGAAATTAGAACGCTGGGGAGACTACCTGCTTGTGAGACCGGACCCACAAGTGATTTGGAATACACCGAAGACACAGAAGGGTTGGAAGAAGAAGAATGGACACTATCATCGCAGCAACAAAGGCGGCGGTGAATGGGAGTTCTTCGATCTGCCGCAGCAGTGGCAGATTCATTACGGTGAGCTGACCTTTAATCTGAAACCATTTAGTTTCAAGCATACTGGTCTGTTTCCGGAGCAGGCGACCAATTGGGATTGGTTCTCAGAGAAGATTCGCAATGCGGGAAGACCGATTAAAGTACTGAATCTCTTTGCTTATACCGGCGGTGCAACCTTGGCGGCAGCAGCAGCCGGAGCCAGCGTAACCCACGTGGATGCCTCCAAAGGAATGGTAACCTGGGCAAAAGAGAATGCGGCGTCCTCGGGGCTTTCCGATGCACCGATTCGCTGGCTGGTAGATGATTGTGTCAAATTCGTGGAGCGGGAGATTCGCCGTGGCAATCATTATGATGCTATCATTATGGATCCGCCGTCTTACGGACGTGGACCAAAAGGAGAGATTTGGAAGATTGAAGAATCGATTCATCCATTTATTCAGCTCTGCACCAAGTTGCTTTCAGACAAACCGTTGTTCTTCCTGGTGAATTCCTACACCACAGGATTAGCACCGGCAGTTCTGACCTACATGCTTTCCACAGAATTAAAAGCATGGGACGGCACCGTGGATTCTCAGGAAATCGGATTGCCGGTATCAAGTAACGGTTTGGTATTGCCATGTGGAGCTTCTGGAAGATGGGAAGCAAAAGACAGATAACATTTATATAGGAAGAAACTCAATTTAATGCAAGTTTTTTGGCCGTTTTTTTAGGATTTTCAAAGATTTCAAAAAAATGGTGAATTGAAAAACTAAGTTCCGGGTGTGAAACTAACGTCCGGATGAGAGATTA
>CAYVDA010000031.1:0-21219 GCA_964450635.1 uncultured Faecalimonas sp.
ATCCTACAAAGTGCAATCTGTTAAATTTTTCACTATTTTTACATATTTTCCGCTCAAAAAACGTCTTTCGTCACCAAAAGATTAGGAAATCCCCAAGATTTCTTTGACAGTTGCTTCCATCTTGTCTACATCGCATTCCCTTGTATGGCGAACCTCTGCTTCCATAATCTCCCGAATGGCATTCGGAATGCTAACGCAAGATACTTTCTCTAATTCTGCAATTCGTTCAAACTCTTCCATCTCTTCGTATTTCTTATCGATGGCAGGCATAACGCTCTTTGCAAATTTATATGGGCTTGCAGTCGAAGCGATGACTGTCTTCGTCTGATCTTCGCTTGCCTCTCGATATGCGTTATATACTGTTGTTGCTACTGCTGTATGGGTATCAATCACATAACCTGTCTTTTCATATAAATCATGAATGGTCTGTGCCACTTCCTCCTCGGAAGCATATCCCGGAACAAAATCAGCCAATGCTTCTTTCATATGCTCTGTTATCTCATAGCTTCCGGTTGTTTTCAACTGCTCCATCAACGCTTTCGTCTTGTCTGCATCAGAACCTGTTGCCTCATAGATGAGACGCTCTAAGTTGCTGGAAATCAGAATATCCATAGACGGAGAAGAGGTGAGAATAAAATCTCGGTTCTTGTCATAGATCCCTGTCTTAAAGAAATCAAATAATACTTTATTTTCATTGGAAGCACAGATCAATTTTCCAATCGGAACTCCCATCATCTTCGCATAATGTGCCGCTAAGATATTACCAAAGTTACCAGTCGGAACCACTACATTCATAGCTTCTGCGTCCTGCACTTCTCCATTCTGCAACAATTTCGCATAGGCATATACATAATAGACAACCTGCGGAATCAATCGTCCAATGTTAATGGAGTTGGCAGAAGAAAACTGATATCCTGCCCGGGATAATTCCTTCTCCAATTCCTTATCTTCAAACATGGCCTTCACACCACTTTGGGCATTGTCGAAATTCCCATGAATGGCAACGACGGCTGTATTCTCCCCCTTCTGGGTAACCATCTGCAATTTCTGAATCTCACTAACTCCATCCTTCGGATAGAATACAATAATCTTGGTTCCTTCTACATCTGCAAATCCTGCCAATGCTGCTTTTCCGGTGTCTCCGGAGGTTGCTGTCAGGATAACAATCTCATTTTCCACCTGATTCTTCTTCGCAGAGGTTGTCAAAAGGTGTGGCAAAATAGAAAGCGCCATATCTTTAAATGCAATCGTTGCGCCGTGGAATAATTCAAGATAATAGGCACCATCCGCTTTGACCAAAGGTGCAATCTCTTCCGTATCAAACTTGCTATCATACGCCTTCTCGATGCAGGCCTTTAATTCTTCCTCTGTAAAATCAGAGAAAAATTCTTTCATAATCAGGTATGCGATTTCCTGATAAGACAATTCTTTTAGCTCCTCTACCGATACCGGCAAAGTTGGTACCGACACCGGCACGAACAATCCGCCATCATCAGCAAGTCCTTTTAAAATCGCCTGTGATGCTGTTACTGTCTCTGTCGCATTTCTTGTACTTCTGTATAATACGTTCATCTTCTACACCCTCTCTACGCTCTATCGCGTTTTAACATAATACATAAAATGGCACTTACTGCCATCAAAATCGGATAATACAAATACGGCATAATCTGATATGGCGTTAACCCGGTCAAAGTTGCCGCAGATAATAATTGTGCTCCGTAAGGAATGATTCCCTGTCCTACGGAAGTAAAAATATCAAGTAATGAAGCGCTTCTCTTTGGCTCCACCTCAAATTCTTCCGATAATTCCTTTGCAATCGGTCCTGCCATCACTATCGCTACAGTATTGTTCGCGGTGCAGGCATCTATCAAAAGTGCCAAACCGGCAATTCCAAGTTGCGCCCCTTTGCGGCTCTTGATTCTGGCTCGGAAAAATTGTAGTAAAAATTGAATTCCACCATACTCTTTTACCAGAGATACGATACAGGCTACCACAATGGAAATAACCGTTATATCATACATTCCCATAACGCCGCCAATCTCCATCTCTCCTATGGTTCCGCCTCCTACCGCTGTGAATATCTCATTCAAAGATAAGGCTCCGGTAAACACACCTACGATCAGGGATAATACGGTTCCGCTAATCAAAACCACAAACACATTACATCCTGCCAAAGCGCCCACCAAAACCAACACATAAGGCAATACCTGCCAGAGATTATACGGCAAATCACTGCTTCCTGTATAATCCGTATGTCTTGTTAACATCCAGAAAATCCCAATTGTCACAATGGCAGCCGGCAACACAATAAGAAAGTTCGCCTTGAATTTATCCCGCATCTGACATCCTTGTGTCTTAACCGCAGCTATGGTCGTATCTGAAATCATGGAAAGATTATCTCCAAACATCGCACCGCAGACCACCGCACCGATGCAGATTGCCATAGCATATCCTGTCTTCTCGCTGATTCCTACGGCAATTGGCGCCAATGCAGCTATGGTTCCCATGGATGTTCCCATGGAAACAGAAATAAAACATCCTATAAGGAACAAACCTACTACAGCAACCTGAGACGGCAAAATCGACAACCCAAGATTCACTGTGCTCTCCACGCCACCTGCTGCAGTCACCGCTCCGGAAAAACCACCGGCACACAGAAAAATCAAACACATGGTAATGATATTCTCATCGCTGATTCCCTTCGCAATCACTTTTATCTTCTGGTCAAAAGGAAGTCTTTGATTCTGCAAAAAAGCTACCAGCAATGCCAGCAAAAATGCTACAATAGCAGGCATTGCATAGAAATCTCCGGTTAAAATACCAGATCCAAGAAACACAACCAAGAATACCCCAATCGGTAAAAGGGCAATGGCACGTCCTTTCTGTTCTTCCTGATTCATCTCTCTCTCCGTCTCTTATTTATTCTTTTGATTGGTATAATTAACCAAGCCACCTGCTGCAATCAATTTCTGCATAAATGGAGGGAATGGCTGTCCTTTAAACTGCGTCCCTTTGGTTCTGTTGTAGATCATACCACTGTCAAAATCTACTTCCACTTCATCGCCGGCCTCAATGCCTCTCGCTGCTTCCGGGCATTCAATAATCGGCAATCCAATATTAATCGCATTACGATAGAAAATACGTGCAAATGTCTCTGCAATCACACAGCTGACTCCTGCTTCTTTTAAACACAACGGTGCATGCTCTCTAGAAGAACCACAGCCAAAATTCTTATTTGCTACAATCAAATCTCCCGGTTGCACTTTCTTTGCAAATTCCGGATCAATATCTACCATTGCATGACTAGCTAATTCCTTTCCATCGAAGGAGTTCAAATATCTTGCTGGAATGATAACATCTGTATCCACATTATCTCCGTATTTAAAAACATGTCCTAATGCTCTCATGACTATTCACCTACTTTCTCCGGATTGGCAATACATCCGGCAATTGCACTTGCTGCCGCCACTTCCGGCGAAGCCAGATAGATCAAGGAATCCACGTGTCCCATACGACCTACAAAGTTACGATTGGTCGTAGATACACATTTCTCACCTGCTGCCATAACGCCCATATGTCCACCCATGCATGGGCCACAGCTTGGCGTATTAAAGGCACAACCAGCTTCAATGAAGATCTTCACAAGGCCTTCCTCGATACACTGCAGGTAAATCTTCTGTGTCGCAGGAATTACCATTACACGCACGTCCGGATGAACCGTATGTCCTTTCAAAACAGCTGCCGCACGACGCATATCTTCCATACGTCCATTTGTACAAGAGCCAATTACAACCTGGTCAATCTTAATCGGCTCCATTGCTTCTACTTCATCAATAGTCTTGGCATTGCCCGGAAGATGTGGGAATGCAACCGTTGGACGAACCTGTGACAAATCTACTTCCACCACTTCCTCATATTCTGCATCTGCATCTGCTTCATAAATAGTATAACTCTTCTCAGAATGTTCCTTCATATAGGCTTCTGCTTTCTCATCCACCGTAAAGATACCATTCTTTGCTCCGGCTTCAATCGCCATATTTGCCATGGTAAAGCGATCATCCATAGACAGATATTGAATACCGTCTCCTACGAATTCCATGGATTTATATAACGCTCCATCCACTCCGATTCGACCAATAATATGTAAGATAATATCTTTTCCGCTTACATATCTTGCCGGCTTTCCTGTCAATACAAATTTGATTGCACTTGGTACTTTAAACCACAATTCTCCTGTTGCCATACCGGTGGCAATATCTGTCGTACCTACCCCGGTAGAGAACGCTCCCAAAGCCCCGTAAGTACAGGTGTGAGAATCTGCACCGATGATACATTCTCCGGCTACTACAATTCCTTTCTCCGGTAAGATCGCATGCTCGATTCCCATCTGTCCGATTTCAAAATAGTGTTTCAGACACTGGCATTTGGAAAACTCACGGATCGACTTGGAGTTTTCTGCGGATTTAATATCTTTATTCGGTGTAAAATGGTCCGGTACTAATACTACCTTATCTTTATCAAATACTTTATCAGCCATCTTATGAAATACCGGCACTGCCATCGGTCCCGTAATATCATTTGCCATGACTACATCGAGTTTCGCTTCAATCAGCTGTCCTGCAACTACCGAATCCAAACCGGCATGTGCAGCGAGAATTTTCTGTGTCATTGTCATTCCCATGTGGACAATCCTCCTTTTTCTTCATTATCCTGTCATTTTAGCACATTCCAAACAGGTATGACAAGTATTATTCCAGATTTAAAGGTTCCCAGGATTCTTCTGTCCTCTCCTTGCGATACATATTTTTAAGATATTCTTTTTGTTCAGGCTGTCCCCAGAAAGTATCTGCCGGAATTTCATCCACATAAGCTTCCTTTAAAAATCGTATCTGATAAGGTGCTTCATACGTCACCTGTTCAATCAAAAAGATAGTCAGAGTTGTCGTTGTCTCTGCAGATTTTCCGCCGCTGTCAGTTACTTGATACGTCACTTTGAGCTGTCTGCAAAGTGCCTGTTGTTCTGCTTTCGTATAGGACTCTTGTAGTTTCGTCTTGATAGCATCCCAATTTTTAACCTGAATCGCCGAGGACAAATCCCCATCTTCTTTATCCTTTGCTTTCGCTGCCGCCTTCAAGAAAGCGACCGTAACCCTCTCTTGCACTTCATCTTCCACCGCATAGGTATCTTCTGCTGTAAGGGTAGGCGGCTCATTTTTCCAAATGGCATACAAAATCACATTGGCAGTTACCTTCGCAATCTGCCCGCCCGGTTGATAGGTTGTTCCTGTAGCGTCTGCCTTCGTATTCCACTCTGAAAATGGCATTTCCACTTTCCACTCCGGCACTTTCTGTGTGATTCGGTAGGATTCTTTCCAATATCCATATTCTGTTTCCGGAAAATTCGTCACTTCCGTTGCATTATTTTTATGATATTGAATCTGGTAGGTGCGACTGACTACCACATCATTGTTCTTTATTGATGACTCCTGACTTAATTGGTCACCGGAGCGGAAAACATAGGATTCTTTTTTCCGTAGCACATAATTCCCCATGTATTTACTTCCGGCCACATCTCCACGCAAGCATACTCTCCCTAGCGTATAATCAGAAGGTACTATTTCAATTGTTCTGTTTCCTTTTCCTGATCCACTTATCACCGTAAGATATTTTCCCGTTGCCAGATAGATTTCCTGCCCGGATTCATCTGTATAAATGCCTTGGAGCGTGCAGGTGCCATTATGAAAAACGCCTTCCCCCGTCTTCGCTGTATTACTTTTCAGGCGTATATCTTTCATTTTCAATGTCCCCTTGACAGCAACACCGCCACCTTTTTCAGCCTCATTATCATGCAAAAACCCACTCTGAATCTCCAGGCTTCCACTCTCTCGCACAAAAATTCCTCCGCCAAGAGATTGGGCTGTATTTTGCGCAATTTCCATACCATCCGTCATAACAACTTTGGCATCGGTTCCCACGCAGAGACCACCTCCCGATAACTTGGCTGTATTGCCTTTTATAACACCGCCAGTAAAATAGGCCTCTGCCCCTTGATTTACACAGATTCCACCTGTCAGTCCTTGGAGCGATTGAGCCGTATCTCCTAAGCTTTGATTGTTACTTACTTCACCACCGTACATGTAGAAAAGACCTTTCTTCTTCTTTTCCAGCTCAGTCGTGATATGAATACCACCGCTTTCTGCTGCCTGATTGGACGTAACGCTTCCTTTATACAACTCAAATCGTCCACCTTGCATCTCAGCACCACCGCCCCTTGAGCGAGCCGTATTTTTCTGAATATTTCCACCTTTCATAGACAAATAGGAGCCTTCCGCTCCATAAATGCCACCGCCTGTATCCCAGGTTTCATTATTTTGGATGGTGCCACCTGTCATCCAGACTTCTCCTTGATTGGAAATCGCACCACCGCTTCGCAATTTCTCCCCTTTGTAGGTCTTATCATCTCCTGCCACATTGCCGGATATCGTTCCACCCTCCATATAGAAAATTCCAACATTCAAAAGGGCGCCGCCCCCTGCTTTGTGGGTTTCATTTCCTTTGAGTGCTCCATTGCCTTTGAGATAAAATTCGCCTCGGTTGGTTATCGCTCCTCCAAGGCCCTCGTAATCTTCGGTTGCATTATTCTGCAGCACTGCATTTCCCTGTACCGTTAAGGAAGCGTTTGCCTTTACTAGAACGAGGCTTCTCGTGGCTGTCACAGCACTTTTTCGTCCGGTAATGATAGTATTGCCGCCAATGGTTAATTTCCCACCGCTTTCCACCATAAAGAGATAGCCGGTCGCATCTGTTGCGCGACCAATCGTAATATCCTTCTTAATGCTGACATCTCCTTTGATATGTTGCACATCCATCACATAGATACTGTCTCCTTTGGCCGCTTTCTCCACCGCTTTTTGAATGGTTTTGAAAGCCTTGGCTTTTGTAGCACCGCTATTACTATCACTTCCGCTACTTTCACTGACATAATATTTTTCTGCAGCCTGCACCTGCAATCCTCCATCCAGGCACATAAACAGCATTCCCGCTGCAATGACGCCAAGTATCGCCATGCCTGCCTGTTGCATTTTCTTTCGATGTGCCATGGCAATCTCATACAGAATGGGGTCTAAATATTTCAGCAAAAGAACAATCTGTAAAATCATAGCGGCTCCCACCACCAGATTGTGATTGGTCCATTCTTTTAACGTCCAGATTCCCACCGTACCAAGACTTAAAAAGCAAGAGCCGGGGCTTATTTTCTTGCCACCGGCTATCTTTGCAAAAAGAGAATATAGGCATACGAGCCACATACGAAGTAGCCAGATCATACGACTATCGATCCACAACATAAGAACTGCCATAGCGCAGGCCACCATGCAAAACGCGGTCAGCAAAATGCAATATTTTCTACTTTTACATAAGGTTTGCATCCTGGTATCAACCAGAAGTACCACAGCAAATACCGTATGTAGAACTTGTAAACCAAATCCTAAGTTCGGAAGAAATCCAGATAACAGGGCAGTCAACACCAACCATAAGAACTGCCATAGCGCAGGCCACCATGCAAAACGCGGTCAGCAAAATGCAATATTTTCTACTTTTACATAAGGTTTGCATCCTGGTATCAACCAGAAGTACCACAGCAAATACCGTATGTAGAACTTGTAAACCAAATCCTAAGTTCGGAAGAAATCCAGATAACAGGGCAGTCAACACCAACCCCCAAAGGCACCCTTTTGCAAATGTATGAAATTTCTTTCTATCTGGCATACCCATGTAAGACTCCTTCCTCCTGCACATTGGCAAACATCATTCGAACCTGATATTTCAGCGTCACATCACATTGTCTGTCCGTTGCATAGACCCCGGTTCCTGTTTTACCGCAGGCTGTGCAGGTCATCGTATCTTTTTTTACCATCCCATTACATTCTCTGCATAACATGGTCTGCTCCACTTGCTGCCCCACCGTCAACTCATACCCTTGCTCGCTTGCTTTATGCCTGCAATCTTCGATGACACGGGTATCGAAATCACTAGATTCGATTTCCCCAATGCATGACGTGTGAAATTGTCTTGCACCACGAATCTGCATGGAGGCACCGATAAATTGAGTCAATACCAAGACTGCAATCAGTACTAGAAATACCGTAACAAAACTTTCAATCATCTGTTTCATCTTTCTCCTCCTTTATCGCACAATCACTTGCACCTGTTTGCGAAACTTATGTCCGCCTTCATTTTCCGCTTCAAAAAGAAGCCAATACCTTCCCGGCTCCTGCACATCTATCTGTTCCATACCATGTACTGTCACCTTCTTACATGCCACTTGCCGGCTGCTATCTTCATAGGATTTGACCAAATCGCAATAACGCTGATATACTTCCTGGTAACCTGCTCCATCCTTGTCTGCTACATATTGTTTCCAATTATATTTTTCATCTTTCCAATTCAGTTTTACCACTTCGGGAGCCAGAATCACCGGATATGTACGCTCTACCTTAGAACTTAGCAACTCTTTCCCTTCCGGTTGAAAATGCACCTTCAATGTTTTCGTCAGATAGGTGGCACATAGCATGATAGCGAAGGTGCCGGCTAGAAGTGCTAGAATACTTCTTCCATATTCTCGTATGATTAGTCTCATCTTCCAGCCATCTCCTCTACATCATCGTGCGTAACAACGCCCCAAGCACAGGTGCACACAAACGTAAAGTCATAAATCCAAAACCAATTCCCACAACAGCTCCACCTAGCGATGTAAGCATAGATCCATATTGACTCATTAATTCTCGCATATTATTGCCCTCCTGCTAACATATCCACATCCACATGATCCACAATGCCGGTCAAACCTCCAATAATCCCGGTAATCAATACCACCAAAAATAAGACACTTCCATATTCTTCCATAAATTCTCCCATATTTATTTCCTCCTTTAAAACGTTGAAAATTTATCCAAAAATTGTACAACAAGTAAAATCATATCCGTTACCAGTTTCACAAAGGAGATGACCATCGGCAGCACCACCATAAATCCACTGATGGCATTCTTATCTTCTGCCTGCATCCGTTCCCCTTTCTCTTGTAATTTCATATTTCGCTCTACCAGACCATTTAATTGACCTACCATTTCCTCCCGCCCTGCTGTATTTAAGGTAAATAGCATCTTCATGGCAGAATGTACTTCCGGAAGGGAAAAATCTTTCAAGAAATTCTGATATGGCCGTATGGTCACCAAATCCGTCTCGAACTCCAAAAGCATCTCCTGAATTGGCATTTTCAGAACTGCCGGCGCATCAGGAAGACTCTCTTCAATCGCCATGGGAACTGGTTTTCGTTGCAGACGAATGGTCAAATCCCGCATCCATGCCGGAAAACTTTTTTCTATTTCTCGCACCACTCGTCTTTTGATGGCTCTGTCTTTTCGTTTCGGTTCCATCATAATCCACCCAACGAAACCGGCTATCACAAATAAAACCGGATACTGTTTGGACCATACCAATATATAAATCGCTGCAACAATACAAAACAGAAGCAACGGTATTTTCATCTTCATAGGTTTTTGTGTCTGCTTTCCTACTGCGATCTGATACTCCTCTTTTAGTTTCTCTTCCTCCATTTCCTCATTCACAAGCCAGGCACCATTCATGGCACATTGAACGGCTGTATATAGTACGATCAACAGCACCAGCATCACTGTTGTCATAATCTGATAAAGGAAATGGTGCGACACATTATATTCCGCAGGAAAAATCTTAGTTGTAAAAAGACAGATGCACAAAGCGGCAAAAATAGAAATCGTAATATGATTTTTAATTCGTTTTCGCTCTTTTTGAAATTCATAAACACGCTGTATCCAGTTTTTCAAATCATCCAGCATCAGGTTCATGGAATGCTGGTATTCTCCCCCTTCTGCTTCTACCTGAAACAGAAAATGATGCAGCATACGCATTCGCTCATTGCCATATTTTTCTTCCATACAGGCGACACTTTCCTGATACAAATTTTCTTGATAATGCCCCTTTTGCAAATACATAATGGCACTCTCGCAAGTCTTTCGAATCTCTCCGTCTAAGACTTCTTTGGTCTCTTGTAGCGCATACAAAAGTTGGGGCTTTTTCTTAAACATATAGATCATCTGCTCCATATATGTGATTGCATCGGCAAACCGCTTCTGCTCATACAGATAATGGTATTGCGCCTTTACAATCATAGGAAGAGCAAGTAGAGCTGCCGCTAAAGTAAGTAAGATAAAACTGCATTTCAGCTGATACAGATATCCTGCCAGTGACAGCCCTGTAAATACCAGAATGGTTACCTTCATAAAATCCCTGAGTGAATAGTGAAACCCATATCCGGAAATACTTTTCTTCATATATGCATAAGAACATATACATTTTCTTTTCTTCATCTACTTCTCTCCACGCTCAGCAGGTAATGAAAAGGGGTTTTCAATACCCGCTAACTTAAATTTTCTTCTGATACTTGACGGAAATTCTTCTTCACACACACAAACGTCTCTACCGTCATATATCATTTTCATATGATTTCTTTCATTTTCTCTGGCAAATAATCCTATTTGCTCTATATTTCTTTTTACTCCGTGTAAGCCAACATCTGCCCGAACCAATACTCCCACATCCACAAAGGAATAAATATTGTTCTTGATGCTTTCTTTATACTCCGGCATCATGTTCAGCATACGATCCGGAATCTTTCTTACATCATCCGCATGGAGTGTAGTCATACAGTGGGTACCATTGGACAAACACTCCAGCAGATACTTTACTTCCACGGAGCGGGCTTCGGATAGAAGAATCCAATCAGGCAATTGTCGCAGAACACTTTTTAAAGCATCTTCATAGGTGAAACTGTCTTTGTTCACCTTAAGCTCGATGGAATCTTTTCCTGGATTGATTTTCCGATAACGTATCTCTAAGGTATCTTCGATAGTGATAACTCTCTGATTCCCGGGGATATATGCTGTGCATGCTTTGAGCAATTCGGTCTTCCCGGCTCCCGGTAATCCACAGAACACGATGCTCATTCTGGCTTGAATGCAAGAAGCGAGAAATTGAGCCATCCTCTCCGTACAGTAACCTGTTTCGATCATGTTTCTGTAGTTCAGTCTTCGGACCGCTGGCGTCTTTCGAATCGAAATGCTCGTTCCCGTTGCAGATACGCTATTATGAATAATAGAAATACGGAGTTCTTCTGTTTCAGCTTCCAAAACAGGATTACATGGATTGTAATCGACTCCCATGCTGTTTTTTAATTTTTGCGCAAACTGTTCAATGAAATGTTCTTCCAGACAGAATCCCGGAACGAAATACCGCCCTTTCTTTAAATGGTTCAGCCATAACTGTTGTCCGTTCCAGTTAATATCTGTTACATCATCATCTAACACGTAAGGTAAAAGTTGTCCATAGGTTTTATCGTCTATGGCAAGATGCATTCTGTTTCCTCCTTTTCATCATCCTCTATCCAAATCCTTTTCCTCATCTGACTATTCTGTCAGATAGCCGCTGGCTTTTGTTTTGAAAGAGTCTACAACAGTTTCTAAAGCCGTCTGGATTTTTGTTCCCACGGAACTTCCCATGAGAATCAACAGTGCAATTACAGAAATAACAAATACTGCAATGCCATATTCTTCCAAAAATGCTCTCATTTTTTTGTCCTCCTTTCTTGTTGGTAAGGCCATCTTACAACAGGTTTTGGAGGAAATAAAGTTCCATTGACTTCTTTTTACTTCCGCTTTTCTGAGAAATCTATGTTTTGTTTCATTCAGCCAAACAAATCCCTATTTTGTTTCATCAAGTTTCACATTTTTTTCGCAAAACACTCCTTTATCTGTTGTTCCGAAGAACTGTTTCCTCCGTTGATACCTGTTTTTTCTTCCCCCAATTTTGATAGCTTCTTCTGACTTTCACAGATAAAATCCCATTTTCTCTATTCACATCCAAGAAACACACCTCTACTTCATCGTTCGTTTGTAAAAGACCTTTTAAATTCTCCCGAAAACTCTGAGACATTCTTTCTTCATCCGTCAATCCTTCACCTTGTCTTATGCACAATCCTCTCCACGTATCTTCATCACTACATTCCTTCATTGTCTGATACGCTGCCAAGCGAACATTCTCAATCAGTGCTTGCTCTTTATTCGAATCCACCTCCACCGTGGATACTCCTACTATCATTAGCAACATCATGCATACCATGCCAAATGCCAAAATTATATTCTTCATGATTTCTTTTCCACCTTTCCAACTTCTTCTGCAATAAAAGATAACGCACGATTTTTTTGCCTACTAATTGTCGACTTCGAACCATATCCCCTTTCTTCGACATATAGCCACCCACTATTTTTCACATACAACTCCTCCAATAGCTGTCTTTCTACCTCCGGCAATTGCAAATAATAAAACCATACATATCGAATGATCCTCTCCTCCCGCTCTGTCTCTTCCATGGACGTTTGATACATTTGATAGAGGCCATCCTCCTCCACCATGTCTTCTTTCATACAATCCATTTCCGTCTGTAATGCCACTTTTTTACATTTACAGGCTTCCAACATATCTTCCCGATTTCGTAAAATTTTTGCCACTTCTTCCTTCTTCATGTGACATGTTCCTCCTTATTTTTGCACACCAAAAACAGGTGTGTCTTTTTTCACACTTTTTTCTAAAAACTCCTGTGATCTTTGGGGCTCGAATCTGTCCCCGTTCATAAACCATAAATAAAAAATGAATAAATAAAAAAACTGATTTTGCTCCCTTAAGAGCACCTCTATGATACTTGAAATGGCGAAATTCTGTCAAGTAGAAGTTTGGAGCTAATTTCTAGCCAAATTTAACAAAACAGACAAGCAAAAAAAGAAGACGGGAACTTTCCCGTCTTCTATAATCCTGCACTTTTAGCTTAAATTCCTTTCGGCGAACTTTTTTTCTTTACAATCTGTAATTCGCATCCCAGCGCATCCAAGATCTTACTAAACATTCGCAAGGTCGGAATGCTCTCCATGCGTTCGATTCTTGAAATCACTTGTTGCTTGTTTCCAGTCAATTCTGCCAATTCTTTTTGGGTCATTTTCTTTTGTTTTCGCAATGATACCATTTCCCCGATCAATCTATATTCCTCACGAGAATGATCCCAAGTTTTTTTAAATTCCTGACTTGATTCTCTCTGCTTTTCAATCTCTTTTTTTACATTAATTTCAACAAATGGCATATCCATCACCTCTTATATGAATTTTTTGTTGAGATACTTCCCTAGTTCTTTCGCTCGTTTCATGACAATTTGAGCATCTACTTTCTCTGTCTTGTTCTTTTGCTTCCGGCAAACATGAAGCAAATAAAGGTTCTCTTTATCGCATGCTATATAAAAGATACGATTGTTTTTCTGAAAATAAACCTCATACACTTTCTTCATCCAACGCTTGAATTTTATTTTATCAAATTCACCGTTTTCCATATGTTCCAGAACAGATAAACCATCTATCTTTTCTTCAAGTGGCAAACGATTGATATAATCAAGAATAAAATCTTTGCCAGAACTAGAATAATAACTATGTACTTTCACTTATTATCCTTTCTTGACGTACTTATTATACAACATATTAGTTGTACGCGTCAACCTGTTATTTAACTACATCGTTAACGTCGTTCGTAAACGACATCGTAAAGTGAATTTCACAATTCTTATTTTTGCGCACCAAAAACAGGTGTGTCTTTTTTCACACTTTTTTCTAAAAACTCCTGTGATCTTTGGGGCTCGAATCTGTCCCCGTTCATAAACCATAAATAAAAAATGAATAAATAAAAAAACTGATTTTGCTCCCTTAAGAGCACCTCTATGATACTTGAAATGGCGAAATTCTGTCAAGTAGAAGTTTGGAGCTAATTTCTAGCCAAATTTAACAAAACAGACAAGCAAAAAAAGAAGACGGGAACTTTCCCGTCTTCTACAATTCTTCTAATTCTGCAATCCACAAAGCTGCGCAGGCATCACTCGGCATCCGCAGATCTCCACGTGGAGATAATCCAACACTTCCCACCTTCGGTCCGTCTGCTAAGCAAGAGCGTTTGAACTGCTGTGAGAAGAAGCGCCAATAGAATTTCTTCAGCCATTTCAAAATGATCTCCTCATCATATACTCCTGCAAAAGCATGTTGAGCCAGACGATAGATCTTCTTCGGCTCATAGCCAAACCGCATCATATAATACAGATAGAAATCATGTAATTCATACGGTCCTACCAGATCTTCGGTCTTCTGACTGATCTCATTGTCTTTCGGTGGAAGCAATTCCGGGCTTACCGGTGTATCCAAAATATCATAAAGGACATTCTGTAATTCTGCATCCTGACAGACATCGGCATAATAACGCACCAGATATCGCACAAGGGTCTTTGGGACAGAGGCGTTGACACCATACATGGACATATGGTCCCCATTATAGGTCGCCCATCCAAGTGCCAGTTCTGACATGTCTCCGGTACCGATGACCATACCATTTGTCTGGTTCGCAATATCCATTAGCACCTGGGTTCTCTCTCTGGCCTGGGCATTTTCATACGTCACATCCTGAACCTCTTCTGCATGCCCAATATCTTGAAAATGTTGCCGCACGGAGGCTTTGATATTGACCTCTGTCAAATGAGCTCCCAATTTCTTCGTAAGCAGGCAGGCATTCTGATAAGTTCTGTCCGTCGTTCCAAAACAAGGCATAGTCACCGATTCAATCTGGCTGCGATCCATCCCAATCATATCAAATGCCTTAGCTGTCACAAGCAATGCCAAGGTGGAATCCAGTCCACCCGAAATTCCCACAACGGCGCTCTTACATTTGGTATGTACCAAACGTTTCTTTAAGCCCAAGGCCTGAATCGTAAGAATCTCTTCACAACGTCTCCGACATTCTTCCTCATCGGCAGGTACAAACGGATTCTGCTCGATACATCTTGTCAGCTTTGTCTCTTCTAATTCTAAAGAGAATACAGCATCCGGCTGGCTGGTGCACTCCTGCATCTGGAATGTGTTATTCTTTCGTCTCTCGCTGATGAGTCTCTCGAGATCGATCTCACTATACAAAATGCCATGTTCAAATCGTTTGGCTTCTGCCAAGATTGTGCCATTTTCCGCAATCAGATTCTGACCGCCGAATACGAAATCTGTAGTAGATTCTCCTTCTCCGGCATTCGCATAGACATATCCGGCCAGTAATCTGGAAGACTGACTTGCAACCACCATGCGTCGATAACTCTCTTTTCCAACCACCTCATCACTGGCTGAACAATTAACAAGCAAGGTTGCTCCGGATAGAGCTGCTTCTACACTTGGCGGTATCGGCACCCCAGCATCTTCACCGATTTCAGCAGACACTACCAGTTCCGGCATTTCTTCACAGGCAAATTTGATTCCCGGTCCAAATGGAACATCTTCTTCCCCGAAAGTTACATATTCAATCTCTTCCGGTCCCGGCTGAAATTGACGCAGTTCACAGGATTCGCCCCCATTTGGCAAATGGCTTTTGGTCACTAGACCTAACAATTCTCCATCGCAGACAGCTGCTGCCACGTTATAAAGTTTCCCATTGGTATCAAATGGCAACCCCACGAATACCAGTGCCTTCTTTCCTTCCGTATAAGCAATCACTTCTTCTAAGCCTTCTTTGGCTCTCTTCAATAACAAAGATTGGGCAAACAAGTCACCACAAGTATATCCTGTGATACACAGTTCCGGAAAAGCAATCACCTTCGCTCCTGCCTCACAGGCTTCTTCTATCTTCCGGCAAATCTCTGCCACATTTCCTTCCACATCCGCCACATTCACAACCGGCGTTACCGCTGCTACTTTCACAAATCCCTGTTCCATGTCTGTCTCCTATCTGCTCTTTCGGCTAATGTCTTTTAGTTCCTCCACTGTAAAGGTGTAATTTGTATTACAGAAATGGCAATTCATCTCAATCTCCTTGCCTTCATCAATCATTTCCTGAATCTCTTTCTTTCCAATGCTAATGAGTGCTTTTTCTACGCGCTCCTTAGAACAATTGCAATAAAACTGTGGTTCGATCCGATCCGTCACTTCCACATCAAATCCTTCTAATACGGTCTCAAGAATCTCTTCCGGTGTCATGCCTTTATCCAACATGGAGGTAACCGAATCAATCTTTCCGATATTTTCTTCCAATCGGCTCACCACTGCATCTTCCACAAACGGCATCACCTGAATAATAAATCCTCCTGCCTGTTTCACCGTATTGTCTTTCTCCATCAGCACACCAAGGCCTACGGAAGACGGTACTTGCTCTGAGGTTGCAAAATAGTAAGTCAGATCTTCTGCAATCTCACTGGTCGTCAAAATGGTCTGTCCCACATAAGGCTCCTTTAATCCCATATCTTTGATTACGCTCAAAACACCTAGCCCTAATGCTCCGGCTACATCTAATTTCCCCTTCTTATTCGGCGGCAGGATTACATCCGGATTCTCCACATATCCTTTAACTTTTCCTGCTGCATCTGCCGTCACGGTCAGACCCCCAATCGGTCCGTCACATTGAATCTGAATGGTTAGCATATCCTTCTCATTCTTCAACATGCTTCCCATCATCACTCCACCGGTCAACAATCTGCCCAATGCCGCTGTCGCAATTGGGCTTGTATTATGTCGGCTTCTCGCTTCCTCCACCAATTCTTTGGTTGTGGCTGCAAAGGCGCGAATCTGATTGTTCGCTGCAGTTGCTCTTACCATATAATCACTCATATTTCTTTCCTCTCTCTCTTGCTATCACACAGATTCGTTCGCTATCCGGTCGCACCGGTTCTCTCGTATAGGCATCGTAGGCTGCTACAAAGATCATCCCGGCCTGCTCCAGACAATCCTTCATCTGCTCTAAGGTATATCCCCTTTGCAAATGGGTCTCTTGATATCTTCGGTAACATTCATCCTCTTCCCGGATAAACAAAGTCAGCTCATATTCGTTCAACTCTTCCTCTTCATAGTAATAGTTGTCCCAGATAAAGCTGCAATCTTCTCTTGCCTCTGCAATGGTAGTATCTCCAAGCAGTTCTCTGTATTTGTAAATGGTATTAAAATCGAACAGAAGCAAGCCTTCCGGATCCAGGTAATTATTTGCCAGACGAAAGACTTCCACTAATTCCTCTTCTTCTAAAATATAATTCACAGAATCGCAAGCACTGACAATGGCTCGAACCGTACCATAGAGTTCAAATTCCCGCATATCCTGCAATAGATATAAGATATCCAGTCCGGACGCGGCCCTTTTTTCCATAGCAATCTCAAGCATCTCTTCTGCATTGTCTATTCCAATCATATCATAACCGGACTTCGCAAGCAACTCCGTAATGGTTCCGGTTCCGCATCCCAGATCCAGAACCAACCCATCTTCTATTCCATATTCTTTTAATCTATCCACCCAGTATGTCGTCCATTCCTCATAGGGAATATTATCCATAAAGGTATCATAAACGGATGCAAAACTTGTATATGCTTCCATTCTCATAGTCCTCTCTAACACGATTGTGTAGTAAGAGCAGCCGAAGGTTATCGGCTGCCCCACAATTTTTGTCTTATTTAATTACGTGAAGCCATCCTTCCGGTGCCGGGATTCGTCCCATCTGAATGCCGGTCAGGGTGTCATATAATTTTTTCGTTACTGGTCCCATCTCATCCATACCACTTAGGAAGCAGATCTCTTCTCCATGATCTACCACTTTTCCAACCGGTGAGATTACGGCTGCGGTTCCGCAAAGTCCACATTCTGCAAAATCTTTTACTTCTTCAAAGAGCACTTCTCTCTCTTCTACTTCCATACCAAGATATTCTTTTGCTACATAGACTAAGGAACGTCTTGTAATGGACGGTAATATGGTATCGGACTTCGGTGTCACTAATTTCCCATCTTTGGTAATGAAGATGAAGTTGGCGCCACCTGTCTCTTCTACTTTGGTTCTGGTTGCAGAATCCAGATACATATTCTCATCATATCCCTGGTTGTGGGCGTCTACAATAGCATGAAGACTCATGGCATAGTTCAAACCTGCTTTGATATGTCCTGTTCCGTGTGGTGCTGCTCTGTCGAAATCGCATACACGAATCGTAATCGGTTTGGCTCCGCCCTTGAAGTACGGACCTACCGGTGTTGCAAAGATACGGAGCTGATACTCACTGGCCGGTTTTACCCCGATGACCGGGTTGCTGCCGAACATATACGGACGCAGATACAATGTAGCGCCGGAACCATATGGCGGCACAAAATCTGCATTGGCTGCCACTACCTGTTCTACTGCTTCCACAAAACGATCCTCCGGAAATACCGGCATCTCCAATCTCTTCGCACTATCTGCCATTCTAGAAGCATTCAAATCCGGGCGAAATACTACAATGTGTCCATCCTCGGTCTCATATGCTTTCATTCCTTCAAAAATAGTCTGTGCATATTGCAACACACCTGCACATTCATTCAATACAATATTGGCATCCTCGGTCAGACATCCATCATCCCACGCGCCATCTTTATAATTAGAAACGTATCTTTTCTCTGTCTGAATATAGCCGAACCCAATCTTGTCCCATTCAATCTGTTTTTTGCTCATCATCGTTTCCCCCGTTTCGTTTTTTCTTGTTTCATTATTATACTTTTTTCACACTCTGTCAATAGAGTGCACTCTGTTTTTTCGTTTTTTCTCCGAAAGATTCTTATCTGTCTGCCATGTTGATGGCTTCAATTCCAACGCTTCCGCCACGAACCACTTCGATAGACCGAAACTCTTCTTTCATCAATTTGATGATAGCATCATTCTTGGATGCAGAACGAACAAAACGAAGGAGAAGGCTGTCTTTTCCGCAATCCACAATCTCTGCTTTGAAAGACTGGGCAATCTGAAAGACTTCTTCTTTGTCCTCTCTGGTACAATTCTTTACCTTTACCAACATCAATTCTTTCATATAGACCGATGTGTTGGTAAAATCAATGACCTTGATGACTTCCACAAAGCGATTGAGCTGTTTCTTAATCTGCTCAAAGGTCTCGTCATCACTGACTGTCTCAATAGTCATACGGGAAACCGTCGGATCTTCCGTCGTTCCAACGGTCAAACTTTCCAGATTATAGAGTTTTCCGGAGAATAATCCGGAAATCTTAGCAAGAACACCGCCCTGGTTTTCCACATATAACGAAATCCATCTTTTCTTCATTGTTGTATCCATCGCCGTCTTCCTCCTAACAATCCATAATCAATTCTTCTAAGGCGCCGCCTGGTTTTACCATTGGATAGACCAGATCTTCCGGATCCATGATAAATTCAATCAATGTCGGCCCTTTTTTATTCTGTTTGGCTTCTTCAAATGCAGCTTTGACCTGCTCTGGTTCAAAGACCCGAAGTCCTTTGGCACCGTAGCTTTCTGCCAATTTCACAAAATCCGGTGTGTACGGCGGACAACTGCAGTCCTCGCTTCCGCATTTGCCCTCGCAGGCTTTTCCGGCACGAAGGCAGGTCATGGAATAACGTTTGCCATAGAATAATTTCTGCCACTGGCGCACCATTCCCAAATAGGTATTGTTAAATACACAAAGGATCAATGGCAACTCTTGTAATACAGCAGTTGCAAATTCCTGAATATTCATCTGCATACCGCCATCTCCGGAAATAACAATTACCGGAGTGTCCGGATTGCCAATCTGGGCTCCTACACCACCCGGGAATCCATATCCCATCGTGCCAAGTCCGCCGGATGTTAAGAGCTGTTTCTTCTCATCCATCTCCAGATACTGGGTGGTAAACATCTGATGCTGCCCCACATCTGTTACGACAATTGCTTCTTCAAAATTCTCATTGATTGCCTGAATGACTTTCTGCGGAGTCAGAGACGGTTTGTCCTTCATCTTCAACGGATGTTCTTCTTTCCAAGCCTGAATCGTCTGCAACCAATCCTCTGTATTCATCGCGGTTGCATATTCCAGCATCTTTTCCGTCGCCTCTTTTGCATCTGCTACAATCGGCACATCCACATGGACATTTTTGGAAATGGATGCGGTATCAATATCAATATGTACAATCTGCGCCTTCGGTGCGAACGCATGTAACTTGCCGGTAATGCGGTCGTTAAATCGGGTTCCGATGGAGAATAACAGGTCGCATTCTTCCACTGCCATATTGGCTGCGTAGGCACCATGCATTCCTAAGTTACCGATAAATAACGGGTGATTGGTTGGCACTGCGCCACGTCCCATAATGGTAGTCACTACCGGAATATTGGTCATTTCGACAACTTTTGTAAAATTCTCATTGGCCCGGGCAATATTCACGCCACCACCTGCTAAGAACAATGGACGTTTCGCCTTGCCAAGCATCTTCATAGCACGTTTTAACTGTCCGATATGTAAGCCCGGATTCGGCTTGTAGCCACGGATATTAACACTCTCCGGATAGGTGCCATCGCCCAATTCCGCCATCACATCCTTCGGCAAATCCACCACTACCGGTCCCGGACGTCCGGTTCTTGCGATATAGAAGGCTTCCTTGATAATTCGGCCTAAGTCTTCTCTTCGCTGTACGGTTACTCCGTACTTGCAAATGCTTCGGGTAATTCCTACAATATCAACCTCTTGAAACGCATCATTTCCAATCAAATGTCTTGCCACCTGACCGGTAAAACACACAAGCGGTACACTGTCGTAATTCGCCGTAGCAATTCCGGTTACTAAGTTGGTCGCTCCCGGACCACTGGTCACTAAGCAGACACCGACTTTTCCGGTCGAACGTGCATAGGCATCTGCCGCATGAACAAGCGCCTGCTCATGTCTTGGCAGAATTACCCGTGTGTAATCCTGTTTATAAAGTTCGTCACTGATATCGATGGTACACGCTCCCGGATATCCGAATAATACGTCTACCCCTTCCTCTTTCAGTGCTTTTACCAATAATTTATTTCCCGAAATCTTTCTCATGGAACCCCTCCTGCCTGTCTATTTTACGCGTTCATATCTGGTAAATTCATATTCCAGATCAAAACATGTCTGTTCCTCGCTAATACCTGTCAGCTGCCAATCTTCCATCTCATCCAGATTTGGAAAATAAGTATCTGCCTGATAAGCATGATGAATTCTTGTCACATAAGCCACCTTACAATAAGGGAGTAGCTGTCGATAGATACTCTCGCCACCAATCACATAGATCTCTTCGTCCTCATATTTTTTCAATTC
>CAYVDA010000032.1:0-19985 GCA_964450635.1 uncultured Faecalimonas sp.
ATAGTGCTTTACGCAGATTCAAAAGAAGCTGTGCAAAAGCTGGTATCCAACAGGAAGTTCGTAAAAGAGAACATTACGAGAAACCAAGCGTAAGACGTAAGAAAAAGTCTGAAGCTGCTAGAAAACGTAAATATAATTAATTATGTGCACTGAAGGAAGTATCTTAGGATACTTCCTTTTTCAATGTTTCCATAGGCCTCATCCGGCATAGGAAGATGAGTAGTTCCACGTAAGAGGTTCTAAATCCTTTTCGATCCGCTTAGAATAATAGAAGAACCCTGTACGAGGAGGAATTCTATGAAACGATTATGGATAGGCATCTTATGTTTGATCCTTTGCAGCCAGAACATGTCCGCCCTGGGCGCAGAAGAAAAGAAAGCTGAACTTCCCATTACAAGTCCGTCTGCACTCTTAATGGAAGTGTCCACCGGACAGGTGCTCTATGAAAAAGAAGCTGATAAACAGCGGGCGCCGGCAAGCGTAACCAAAGTCATGACCATGTTACTGATTTTTGATGCACTAAAAGAAGGAAAAATATCCTTAGAAGAGGAAGTGACCGTCTCCGAATATGCTGCGTCCATGGGCGGTTCTCAGGTGTTTCTAGAACCGGGAGAGACCCAGAGCGTGGAAACCATGCTAAAATGCATTTCTGTGGCTTCTGCTAATGATGCCTGCGTTGCCATGGCAGAACATATCAGTGGATCGGAGGAAGCATTTGTCAGTGCCATGAATGAGCGGGCTAAGATGCTTGGGATGAACCATACCACCTTTGTGAATTGCAACGGTTTGGATGCAGATGGACATGTGACCACCGCGAGAGATATTGGCATAATGTCCCGGGAGCTACTCATGAACTACCCTAAGATTCATACCTATGCAACCATCTGGATGGAAAATATCACCCACAAAACAAGAAAAGGAACCAGCGCGTTTGGGCTTACCAATACCAATAAATTAATCCGCCAGTATCCGTATGCAACAGGATTAAAGACGGGCTCCACTGGCAATGCCAAATTTTGCGTATCCGCATCAGCAAAGAAAGAAGAGGTAGAATTATTGGCGGTGATTATGGGAGCGGAAGATTCCAAGAGCCGTTTTCGGGATGCCACAACCCTACTCAACTATGGATTTGGAATTTGTACCCGGTACGAAGACCGAGAAAAAATAGTCCTTCCTAAAATGCCGGTTACCGGCGGAATGATAGAGAACCTGTCCCTTCATACAGAAGAAAGTTTTACCTATATGGATGTCAAAGGGCGGAATTTTGGGAAGGTAGAGAAGAAGCTCTCTCTGCCGGAGAAGGTGAAAGCACCGGTGAAAAAAGGGGAACAGATTGGCAAAGTGGAATACTATTTAGAAAAAGAAAAAATAGGAGAGCAAAAGATTCTGGCCGGGGAAGGAGTGGAAAGGCGGAATTTTTCCGCATCTATGAAGAAAATACTTCCCATCTTTTTGTTGTCAAATTAGGAAAAATTTTATATAATGCAAGTTGGGATAAAAGCGAGGAGAGAAGAGATGTGGATTTTGGTGGCAATAGGAGGAATACTCCTGTGTTTGTGTATAGTTGAGTGGATACGGGAAGTGACGACCTTTTGCGTGACCCATTATGCCATTCCTTCCCCGAAGTTACAGAACCTAAGGGAAGAGCAGAAGATTCTTTTTCTGAGTGATTTACATAGTTATACCTATGGAAAAGGGAATCGCAAACTGCTAGAGGCAATCCGCAGGCAGAAGCCGACATTGATTTTGATTGGCGGCGATATGATGATTGGTGTAGAGCAGGCGAAGACGGATGTGGCAGAAGAACTTGTATTGCAATTGGCAAAAGAATATCCAATCTATTATGCCAATGGGAATCATGAACAGCGGATGAAATTATATCCGGAACTTTACGGAGCAGTTTATGAAGAATATCGAGAAAGATTGATTCGCGGGGGCGTCCATTTTTTGGAAAATGAAAAGACAGATCTGTTGTTAGAAAATACGCCCTTGCGTCTTTACGGATTGGAGATTCCGGCCGAATGCTATGGAAAATGGAGAAAGACAACCCTTTCCCTTGAGGAAGTAGAAGAGCGGATTGGACGAGCAAAGACAGACGCATATAATATCCTGCTTGCCCACAATCCCAAATTTATGGACACCTATTTAAAATGGGGAGCGGATTTAGTCTTGTCCGGACATTTACATGGTGGTGTGGTAAGACTTCCCAAACTTGGCGGCGTCATCAGCCCACAGGGAATTTTGTTCCCACGCTATTCCGGGGAACATACCAAAATGAATGGACAAGATGTGGTGGTCAGCAAAGGATTGGGAGTTCATACCATTCGGGTACGATTTTTGAATCCGGCTGAACTGATCGTTTTACATCTGCAGGCAGATAATTAGGAGGAATACATGGGAATACCGGTAAAATTAGAGGTGTTTGAAGGGCCATTGGATTTGCTCTTACACCTGATTGATAAGAATAAAGTAGATATTTACGACATTCCGATTGTAGAGATTACCAATCAATATATGGAATACATTCGGGAGATGCAGAAGAAAGATCTGAATGTGATGAGCGAATTCCTTCTGATGGCGGCAACCTTGCTGGATATCAAATGCAGGATGCTCCTTCCGGTAGAAGTGAACGAAGAAGGAGAGGAAGAAGATCCACGTCAGGAATTAGTGGAGCAGCTCTTACAATATAAGATGTACAAATATATGTCCTATGAACTGCGGGATCGTCAGATGGATGGAGAATTGATACTCTACAAAGACGAAACCTTGCCGGATGAGGTAAAAGAATACCAGGCGCCGGTGGACTTAGATGAGTTGTTGGAAGGCTTGTCCCTTGCAAAGCTCAATGACATTTTCAAAGAAGTCATGAAACGGCAGAATGATAAGTTGGACCCGGTTCGAAGCACCTTTGGTAAGATCGAGAAGGAAGAGATTACGGTAGAAGAGAAGATGGATTATCTCAACACCTATATTGCCAGCCATAAGAAATTCAGTTTCCGGGATTTGCTGGTCAAACAAAAGAGCAAACTGCAGACAGTAGTAACTTTTCTTGCGATCCTGGAGTTGATGAAGATTGGCTCTATTCGGGTAGAACAAGAAAAATTTGGAGACGACATGATGATTACATCTATGTTATAGATAAAGGTAGGGAAAAAAGTTGAACGTAAAAGAGACAGAAGCAATTATTGAAGCAATCCTATTTGCCATGGGCGAATCGGTGGAGGTGCAGCGGATTGCAAAAGCCATTGAACAAAGTACAGAGACCACACGGAAGATTATTCGCAATATGATGGATAAATACGAGGAAGAAGACCGAGGGATTCGGATTATTGAGTTAGAAGATTCTTTTCAGATGTGTACCAAGAAAGAGATGTATGAATATCTCATCCGGATCGCCAAACAGCCGAAGAAATATGTGCTGACGGACGTGGTGTTAGAGACCCTCTCTATTATTGCTTACAAGCAGCCGGTAACACGTCTGGAGATCGAACGAATCCGTGGTGTAAAATCAGACCATGCGGTGAATAAACTGATTGAATATGATCTGATTGGTGAAGTGGGAAGGCTGGATGCGCCGGGGCGACCGATTTTGTTTGGGACCACAGAAGAATTCTTACGTCGATTTGGCGTGCAGTCAGTGACGGAATTGCCGGATATCAATCAGGAAAAAGTCGAAGATTTCAAGGCGGAAGCAGAAGAAGAGATTCAATTAAAATTGAATTTGTAATGAAAGAAACAAGGCGGCATATACATAATAAAAAACGGCAGGTGGCAGAGATGTTACAGAGAAAAAAGAGAGTAAGCAAGATGTTGCTTGTAATCATGATTCTCTTTTTGACGCAAAAGAGTATAGTATGTGCCAAGGAAGAAGTAGGACAATTATACGCCCAGTCGGCAGTCTTAATGGATGCGGACAGTGGGCGTATTTTGTTTGCCAAAAATGGAAAAGAGCAGCGGGCAATGGCAAGTACCACTAAGATTATGACCTGCATTCTGGCTTTGGAAGCGCAGGTGACCGGAACAGTCACGGTATCTGAGCGGGCCGCTTCCCAGCCGAAAGTACATTTGGGGATGCGGAAAGGGGAAGTCTATAAGGCAGAAGATTTGCTCTATTCTATGATGTTGGAATCCCACAATGATTCTGCAGTCGCTATAGCGGAGAAAGTAGCCGGGAGTGTGGAAGGGTTTGCGGCAATGATGAATGAAAAAGCAGAAGCAATTGGCTGCCTGCATACCCATTTTGTGACGCCAAATGGCCTGGACGGGGCGGATGAAAAAGGGAAACACAGCACTACAGCAGCAGATTTGGCGAAAATAATGTCGTATTGTATCAACCAGTCTGTAGAAAAAGAGATGTTTTTGAAAATCACAGGGACAAAAAACTACAGTTTTTCAGAAGTATCCGGAAAACGAAGCTTTTCTTGCTATAATCACAATGCTTTTTTGCAGATGATGGAGGGCGCCCTCTCAGGGAAAACCGGTTTTACGGTAGATGCGGGATATTGCTATGTGGGAGCACTGCGCCGGGAGGGGCGCACCTTTGTGGTTGCCTTGCTTGCCTGTGGCTGGCCGAATCACAAAACATACAAATGGCAGGACATGCAAAAACTTATGGGGTATGCGATTTCTAATTATCAATTTCGGCAAACTTATGAGCCCGTAGCGCTGCCTTCCTTAGCAGTTGAGGATGGAATCGAGGGAAATGAGGTGGCAGTGCAGATGGAACTTTCAGAAGAAGAACAAAAAGACAAATTATGTCTTTTGCTGCGAAAAGATGAGAAAGTGACAAGGGATATTCTGCTGCCAAAGAAGATGACAGCTCCGATTCAAAAAGGGCAGAGGGTCGGAAGCGTCTCTTATCGTCTGGAGGGAAAAGAAATATTGCAGGTAGGTTTGGTGGCAGATCGAACCATTCGGCGGAAGTATTTCGGATGGTTTCTTTTACAAAGAGCAAGAGAGTTTTTTGTGCAAAAAGCGTTTGACTTTACTACTTAAATAACATATGATTAAAATATTAAGAAAACTAAGGATGGGTTACTATGCAAGATTTAGAAAAGAGATTTAAAACGAAAGAATATTTATCTTACCGGCCGATCCCGTTCTGGTCATGGAATGATAAGTTAGAGCCGGAAGAATTAAAAAGACAGATTAATTGGATGAATGACAACGGAATCGGTGGCTATTTTATGCATGCACGTTCCGGTTTGCAGACAGAATATCTGTCAGATGAGTGGATGGAATGTACCGAAGCTTGTGTAGAAGAGGGGAAGAAATTACAGATGCAGAACTGGCTGTATGATGAGAATGGTTGGCCAAGTGGTTTTGCAGGTGGGAAGTTGCTGGAAGAAGAAGAGAATCGTGACCAGTATATTTTGCATGAAATGGGAGCTTTTGACGAGAAGGCAACCATTAGTTATGAGATGGATGGAGAAGAACTGGTACGAGTAACGAAAGGACAGCCGGATAAGACCTATCTGAACCTTTATATTCATGTAGCAACTTCTACAGCAGATATCCTGAATCCGGAGGTTGTGGACAAGTTCATTGGGCTGACGCATGAGGCTTATAAGGAACGTTTCGGAGAGAATTTTGCAACGGATATCGAAGGCTTCTTTACAGATGAGCCGCAATACCAGAGATGGAATACGCCATATACGGTTGTAATGAAGCAATATTTTGAAGAGACCTACCAGGAAGATATCTATGATTCGCTGGGCCTTTTGTTCGTAGAGAAGAAGGGATATCGGAATTTCCGCTACCGCTATTGGAAAGCGATGCAGAAATTGATGTTAAAGAATTTCGCTGAGAAGATTTATAACTGGTGCGAAGATCATGGTGTGAAGCTGACAGGACATTATGTAGAAGAGATTACCATGGGCTATCAATTGATGTGCTGCGGTGGTGTAATGCCATTTTATGAGTTTGAGCACATTCCGGGAATTGACTGGTTAGGTACGAGCACAAGTGGTCCGGGAGCCTTATCTTCATTGCAGGTATCTAGTGTGGCAAGACAGATGGGTAAGAAGCAGGTAATCACAGAGACCTTCGGATGCTGTGGATGGGATGTGCTTCCTTCAGAAGTGAAGCGGATCGCAGGTTTTCAGTACGTTAACGGCGTGAATATGATGTGCCACCATTTGATTCCTTATTCAGAGAGAGGGAATCGCAAATATGATTATCCGGCACACTATTCAGATGTGAACCCTTGGGTGAAGGAAGAATTCAAGACCTTTAATGACTACTTTACCAGATTGGGCTATATCTTAGGAGAAGGAAAGACCTTTGTCAATACAGCTGTGCTGCACCCGATCCGCAGTGCTTATTTTGATTATAAGAGAGAAGAAGAATTCAAAGGGTTTGGAATCCGTGATTTGGAAGTTAGCTTGTATGACTCCTTGAAGATGCTTCGTACCAAAGGTTTGGATTTCCATCTTTTAGATGAGACCTTATTGGAAAAATATGGTTTTGCAGAGGGAGGACAGATCGGTTGTGGCAAATGTACATATGATTATCTGATCTTGCCACAGATGTATACGATGGATGCTTCTACAGAACAATTGGTTCGTCGATTCGTAGAGCAGGGAGGAAAGATTCTTCTCTTAGATGGCAAGCCGGAATTCTTAGAGGCAGAACCGTATGACTATACTTATTTGAAGAACAATTGCGAGCTGGACGAGATCCTGGCGGCGCAACCATATCGTATAGAGACTGAAGATACGGAAGTTTATGCGACTTATCGAGAGCTGGATGGACAGGGTTACCTTTACGTAGTGAATGCTTCAGAGGGAGAAAGATTTACCCAGACCTATCACTTTGGACCGGAGGTTGTATCCTTCCGGAAGTTGAATCTGAATGATGGAACTTCTGAACTGATTCCATTGACTCTGGATTTGAAAGCAGGAGAAGATGCTATCTTAGTTCCATCTACGGAGCCGGTACCGGAGAAGAAAGTGCTGACACCATACGAGATTCGATTTACAGAAGCTGATGTGGAATTCGATCAGAACTATCTGGTAATAGATCATATGGCATATTCTACAGATGGAAGAACCTATTCGAAGGAATGGCCATGTCCGGCATTGTTCCAGAAATTGATTCGGGAACAGTATGAAGGACCGATTTTCTTCCGTTATGAATTTGAAGTGGATGAGATCTCTGACCAGATGTATCTGCGTGCGGAATCTTGTCGGGAAGTACAGGCATGGATGAATGGAGAATTGCTCAAAGAGAAACTTCCGGCACAGGAATCCTACATTAGTCTGTATGACATTCATGACAAAGTGAAGATCGGTAAGAATGCTTATGTGGTAGAAGTAAATTGGTACGAGAATCCGTCTGTACATTATGCACTGTACGGGGAGAACGTAACCGAGAGTTTGAAGAACTGTATTTCATACGATTCTGAATTGCAGCCGATCTGGATCGTGGGTGACTTTGGTGTCTATGCAAGAAATGGTTTTGAAGATGCCATCGAACCAGAGTTTATCATTGGAGATGACTTCTATATTGGAAGCAAACCGAAGAAAGTGACGGAGCCTGTGACAGACGGACTTCCATTCTTCGCAGGAAGTGTTACCTTAAGCCAGAAAGTACAGCTTGCAACCAAAGATACCTTGCTTCAGATTGCAGGTTCTTATCTGATGGCAGAGGTCTTCGTGAATGGAGAGAATGCAGGAAAATTATTATTTGGCACGGAACTTGATATTTCTGCCTATGCGAAAGAAGGAGAGAATGAGATCCGAATCCGCTTTATCCGAGACAATCGGAACCTCTATGGACCACATCATCTTTGCATCAGCAAATATGAAAACGTATCTCCTTGGAGTTTCGAACTCTTCGGAGAATGGGAAGAAGATACTTGCCAAAGCTACCATAAGAGTTACGATTTGAAGAGATTGTATAAAAAATAATACATGAAGATGAAGGAGACCTGTTAGGATTAAAAAGTGAAATTCTAACAGGTCTTTTTTACACTTTCCACATTAAAGGGTTGAAACATCAGGGAAAATGCGGTAAGATTAAATTTATAAACTTTTTGACGAGAGAGGATGAGACATATGGAACTGAACATAGGAGTAATTAAAGGAGACGGTATTGGACCGGAGGTTGTCTCGGAAGCTATGAAGGTACTGGATCGGGTAGGAGAAGTCTATGGACATACCTTCTGTTATGAGCAACTTTTGCTGGGTGGCGCATCCATCGATGTACATGGTATTCCATTGACGGATGAGACCATTGCGAAGGCGAAATCCTGTGATGCAGTTCTCATGGGATCCATTGGAGGGGATGCGAAAGTCTCTCCATGGTATCAGTTAGAACCATCGAAGAGACCGGAAGCAGGACTTTTAAAGATTCGGAAGGAATTGAATTTGTTTGCGAATTTAAGACCGGCTGTTTTATATGAGGAACTGAAGGGAGCCTGCCCTTTGAAAGAGGAGCTGACGGAAGGCGGATTTGATATGATGATCATGCGTGAGCTGACCGGGGGATTGTATTTTGGGGAACATAAGACAGAGCTTCAGGATGGGGAGCAGGTAGCACAAGATATGCTGACCTATCGGGAATCGGAGATTCGTCGGATTGCCATTCGAGGATTTGACATTGCAAGAAAGCGGAGAGGAAAAGTAACTAGCGTTGACAAAGCCAACGTATTAGATTCTTCCCGTTTGTGGAGAAAGATTGTAGAAGAGGTAGCGAAGGATTATCCGGACGTTACTTATGAGCATATGCTGGTGGATAACTGTGCAATGCAGTTAGTGAAGAATCCGAAGCAGTTTGATGTCATTCTTACGGAGAACATGTTTGGCGATATTTTATCCGATGAAGCAAGTATGGTAACCGGCTCCATTGGAATGCTGGCATCCGCTAGTTTGAATGATACAAAATTCGGTTTGTATGAGCCAAGTGGCGGATCTGCACCGGATATTGCAGGAAAAGGCATTGCCAATCCGATCGCAACGATTTTGTCCGCAGCTATGATGCTTCGTTATACCTTTGATTTGGATCAGGAAGCAGATGCGATTGAGAAGGCAGTTTCGAAGGTATTAGAGGATGGATATCGAACCATAGATATTATGTCAGAAGGCAAGATGCAGGTTGGCACCAGCAAGATTGGTGATTTAATCTGTGAAAGAATTGCATAGGAGGAAGAGAAAGATGAGAAGTGATACCGTAACGAAAGGCATGCAACAGGCACCGCACCGTTCCTTGTTTCATGCATTAGGATATACAGAAGAAGAGCAGAAGAGACCACTGGTAGGTATTGTATGTTCCCACAACGAGATTGTACCGGGGCATATGAACTTGGATAAGATTGCGGAAGCAGTGAAGATGGGGGTTGCCATGGCAGGTGGTACTCCGATTATGTTCCCGGCCATTGCAGTATGTGACGGGATTGCCATGGGACACATCGGAATGAAATATTCCTTGGTTACCAGAGATTTGATTGCAGATTCGACAGAAGCTATGGCTATGGCGCATCAGTTTGATGCTTTGGTTATGATTCCAAACTGTGATAAGAATGTTCCGGGACTTTTGATGGCAGCAGCCAGAATCAATGTACCGACGATCTTTGTCAGTGGTGGTCCGATGTTGGCAGGAAAAGTAGGCGGCTGTAAGAGAAGTCTCTCTAGTATGTTTGAGGCAGTCGGATCCTATGCGGCAGGTACTATGACAGAGGAACAGGTAAGAGAATACGAGGAGAAGGTATGTCCGACCTGCGGTTCTTGTTCCGGTATGTATACTGCGAATAGTATGAACTGTCTGACAGAAGTTCTTGGTATGGGATTAGGCGGTAACGGAACCATTCCTGCAGTATATTCTGACCGTATCTGCCTTGCAAAACACGCAGGTATGAAAGTGATGGAATTATATGAGAAGAATATTCGACCGAGAGATATTATGACAGAAGAAGCAATCCTCAATGCTTTGACGGTAGATATGGCGCTTGGATGTTCTACCAATAGTATGCTTCATCTTCCGGCAATCGCTCATGAGATTGGCATGGATTTTGATATTACATTTGCAAATGGTATCAGTGAAAAGACACCGAACTTATGTCACCTTGCTCCGGCAGGACCGACTTACATGGAAGATTTGAACGAAGCTGGTGGTGTCTATGCAGTGATGCATGAGTTACAGAAAAAAGGATTGTTACATACGGAATGCATGACTGTAACCGGTAAGACCGTTGGGGAGAATATTGCTCAGGCGGTGAATAAGAATCCGGAAGTCATAAGACCGATTGAAAATCCATATAGTGAAACAGGCGGATTGGCAGTTCTGACTGGCAACTTAGCTCCGGATGGCAGCGTGGTAAAACGTTCTGCAGTGGTTCCGGAGATGATGGTTCATGAAGGACCGGCCAGAGTCTTTGATTGCGAAGAAGATGCCATTGAAGCCATCAAAGGTGGTAAGATTGTAGCAGGTGATGTGGTTGTCATCCGTTATGAAGGACCAAAAGGCGGACCGGGTATGCGTGAGATGCTTAATCCGACATCAGCCATTGCAGGTATGGGACTTGGATCTAGCGTTGCATTGATTACAGACGGACGTTTCAGCGGTGCATCCCGTGGAGCATCCATCGGTCATGTTTCTCCGGAAGCGGCAGTAGGTGGACCGATTGCTTTGGTAGAAGAAGGAGATCGCATCCGAATTGATATTCCGAATTATAAGATGGAACTTTTGGTGTCAGAAGAAGTATTGGCAGAGAGAAGAGCTAAGTGGACACCAAGAGAGCCGAAAGTGAAGACCGGATATTTGGCAAGATATGCATCTATGGTTACATCCGGTAACCGTGGAGCCGTTTTAGAGATACCAAGATAGATAAAGGAGAGAAGAAGATGCAGTTAACAGGAGCAGAGATACTGATTGAATGTTTGAAAGAGCAAGGCGTAGATACGGTCTTTGGATATCCGGGCGGCGCGATTTTGAATGTTTATGATGCCTTATATAAGCACAGTGATGAGATTCATCATATTTTGACATCCCATGAGCAGGGAGCTTCCCATGCGGCAGATGGATATGCAAGAGCAACCGGAAAAGTTGGTGTATGTTTTGCGACCAGCGGACCGGGTGCAACCAACCTGGTAACCGGAATTGCTACTGCTTACATGGATTCCATTCCGATGGTAGCAGTAACTTGTAATGTAGGGGTACCGCTCCTTGGAAAAGACAGTTTTCAGGAGATTGATATTACCGGTGTGACTATGCCGATTACCAAACATAATTATATTGTAAAAGATGTTACAAAATTAGCAGATACCGTTCGCCAGGCATTTGTGATTGCTAAGAGCGGAAGACCGGGACCGGTACTCATTGATATTCCGAAGGATGTCACAGGTGCTTTGTGTGACTATGAAAAACAAGAGGCAGCAAAACCGTTGCCGAATAAAGAAATTGATCCGGCAGAATTAGAGAAAGCTTTAGAAATGCTAGAAGCGGCTGAGAAGCCATATGTTTTCGTTGGCGGTGGCGCCGTTCTCTCCGGAGCAAGCGAATCTTTATATACCTTTGCACATAGATTGGACGCACCGGTGTGTGACAGTTTGATGGGGAAAGGCGCATTTCCGGGAACCGATGATTTGTATTCCGGCATGCTTGGGATGCATGGAACAAAAGCTTCCAATTATGGCGTAAGCCAATGTGATTTATTAGTTGCAGTGGGAGCAAGATTCAGTGATCGTGTAACAGGAAATGCTTCTAAGTTTGCCAATCATGCCAAAATATTGCAGATTGACATTGACCCGGCGGAGATTGATAAGAATGTCATGACAGATGGAAGTATTACAGGTGACGTGGATACAGTTTTGAATCTGTTGAATGAGAGATTGAGCCAGAAGAATCATGAAGCATGGAAAGAGCAGATTGAGACCTATAAGAGAGAACATCCTCTTTCTTACCATACAGATTGTCTGACAGGTCCATATATCGTAGAAGAGATTTATCGACAGACCAAAGGCGATGCGATTATCTGTACCGAAGTAGGGCAGCATCAGATGTGGGCAGCACAGTATTACAAATATTCCAAACCGCGCACCCTTCTGACTTCCGGTGGCCTTGGAACCATGGGCTATGGCCTTGGAGCAAGCCTTGGTGCGAAGATGGGAAGACCGGATAAAACGGTTATCAATATTGCGGGAGATGGATGTTTCCGTATGAATATGAATGAGATTGCAACAGCAGGAAGATATCAGATTCCGATTATTCAGGTTGTCATTAACAACCATGTATTGGGAATGGTACGGCAGTGGCAGACCTTATTCTATGGACAGCGTTATTCTTCTACCGTATTAAATGATAGTGTAGATTTCGTGAAACTGTCAGAAGCCATGGGTGTGAAAGCAGTTCGAGTTACCACGCAGGAAGAGTTTAAGGAAGCATTTGCAAGAGCTTTGCAGGGTCAGGAGCCGATGGTATTGGATTGCCAGATTGACAGTGATGATAAGGTATTTCCGATGGTAGCACCAGGTGCTGCAATCAGTGAAGCTTTTGATGAAAAAGATATGAAATAAGAAGAAATGAAGATGGAGGAACAAGACATGAGCAGAGTGTATAATTTTTCAGCAGGACCGGCGGTATTACCGGAATGTGTATTACAGGAAGCAGCAGATGAGATGCTGGACTACAAGGGTACCGGAATGTCGGTGATGGAGATGAGTCATCGTTCCAAAGCATATGATGAGATTATTAAGACTGCAGAGGCAGATTTAAGAGATTTGATGCAGATTCCAGATAATTATAAGGTGTTGTTTTTGCAGGGTGGAGCATCCCAGCAATTTGCCATGATTCCGATGAATCTGATGAAAAATAAGGTTGCAGATTATATTGTAACCGGACAGTGGGCAAAGAAAGCATACCAGGAAGCACAAAAATATGGCAAAGCCAATAAGATTGCTTCTTCGGAGGATAAGACCTTCTCTTATATTCCGGATTGTTCTGATTTGCCGATCTCGGAAGATGCTGACTATGTCTATATTTGCGAGAATAATACAATTTACGGAACCAAGTTTAAAGAATTGCCGAATACGAAAGGGAAGACCTTGGTAGCGGATGTATCCTCCTGCTTCTTATCAGAACCGGTAGATGTAAGCAAATACGGCATCATCTATGGTGGTGTGCAGAAGAATATCGGACCGGCAGGTGTGGTGATTGTGATTATTCGAGAAGATTTGATTACAGAAGATGTTCTTCCGGGAACTCCGACCATGCTGCAGTATAAGATCCATGCAGATGCCCAGTCCCTTTACAATACTCCTCCGGCATATGGAATCTATATTTGTGGAAAAGTATTTAAA
This sequence comes from uncultured Faecalimonas sp., assembly GCA_964450635.1. Classification (GTDB taxonomy): domain Bacteria; phylum Bacillota; class Clostridia; order Lachnospirales; family Lachnospiraceae; genus Faecalimonas. The sequence continues at coordinate 13,296 of CAYVDA010000032.1, forward strand.
TGGCTGAAAGCAATGGGTGGTCTTGAGAAGATCAAAGAAATGAATGAAGAAAAAGCGAAAATCCTCTATGATTTTCTGGATGAGAGCAAATTATTCAAAGGCACGGTAGAGAAAAAAGACCGTTCCTTGATGAATGTTCCGTTTGTTACAGGTGATGCTGATCTGGATGCCAAATTTGTAAAAGAGGCAAAAGAGGCAGGACTTGAGAACTTAAAGGGTCACAGAAGTGTGGGCGGTATGCGTGCAAGTATTTACAATGCAATGCCGAAGGAAGGCGTGGAAGCATTGGTTGCATTTATGAGAAAATTTGAAGAGGAGAATCTGTAAGATGTATAAATTTCATTGTCTAAATCCAATTTCACAGGTTGGATTGAATCAGTTTTCTGGGGAATATGTAGCACAGGAGAGCATGGAGGGAGCAGACGCTGTATTGGTGCGAAGCGCTGCCATGCATGATCTGGAATTTGCGCCGGAACTAAAAGTAATTGCCAGAGCAGGTGCAGGAGTGAATAATATCCCGCTTGAGAAGTGTGCAGAGCAGGGAATCGTGGTATTTAACACGCCGGGAGCGAATGCCAATGGTGTAAAAGAATTGGTGCTTGCCGGCATGTTGCTTGCAGCCCGCGACGTAGTAGGCGGTATCGAATGGGTGCAGGAGCATAAGGAAGAAGAGGACGTAGCCAAGAAAGCGGAGAAAGCAAAAAAAGCATTTGCCGGAACAGAGATTCAGGGCAAGAAATTAGGTGTGATTGGTTTGGGTGCAATTGGTGTACTGGTAGCCAATGCTGCGGTACGTCTCGGTATGGAGGTTTATGGATATGATCCATATGTGTCGGTAGATGCGGCATGGAAATTATCCCGTGATATCCATCATGCGAAAACGGTAGAAGAATTATATGCGGAATGTGATTATATTACCATTCATGTTCCGGCTATGGAGAGTACCAAAGGTATGATTGATGAGACAGCGATTGCAGCTATGAAAGAGGACGTTGTAATCTTGAACTTTGCAAGAGACGTCTTGGTGAAGGAAGAGGCTGTCTTAGAAGCCTTGAAGAATGGAAAAGTAAGACGTTATGTTACGGATTTCCCGACACCGGCAGTAGCAGCAGCGCAGCATACCATTGTCCTTCCACATTTGGGAGCTTCTACAGAAGAATCTGAAGACAACTGTGCAAAGATGGCAGTCAAAGAAGTGATGGATTATTTGGAAAATGGTAACATTCGAAATTCTGTAAACTATCCGAATTGCGAGATGGGATGCAGAAATGATAAGAATCGAATTACGATATTGCATCGCAATGTGCCAAATATGATTGGTCAATTTTCTGCCTTGCTTGCAGAGGATGGAATCAACATTTCAGATATGACGAATAAAAGTAAAAATGAATATGCATATACTATGATTGATGTGGAGAATGAGCTTGCGGATACCATTCAGGCAGAATTAGAGGCGATTGAAGGAGTCCTTCGGGTACGTGTCATTGCCTAACCCAAGATTCTCCTCAGGTAGAATACAAGGAGAAGCAAGATGAAAAAGAGAGTGGTCGGCATTCTGTTTTGCCTGCTTCTTATGGCATTCTGTGGCATGCATGGCTTAGAGAAGAAAGAGCAATTGCAGCAGCAGGCAGCGAAAGAAGCAGAGGCGAAGCGGCAGGCAGAGTTAGAACAACAGAAAAAAGAAGAAGTAAAACCGGTTCTGGATCCGGAGAAGCCTATGATTGCCATCACTTTTGATGATGGACCGGGCAAGCATACCATGCGGCTTTTGAAGGTGCTAGAAAAATATCAAGTGAAAGCAACCTTCTTTTTGGTAGGAGAGAGCATTTCGAAATATCCAGAGGCAGTAAAACAGATGGCAAAACAGGGATGCGAGATTGGAAATCATACCCAGTCTCATAAGAATCTGACGAAATTAAAAACCAAAGGGATTCGCTCGCAGCTCGGTGGAACGGATAAGAAAGTACAGGCCCTAACCGGTCAGTTGCCGACGTTGATTCGTCCACCTTACGGAGCGGTGAATGCCACTTTACGTAAGACGGCAGACAGACCGCTTGTTTTCTGGTCTATGGATACTCTGGATTGGAAGAAAAAGGATGCCAAGAAGGTGGCTAATTATATTATAAAGCATGTAGAAGATGGAGAGATAATCCTGGTGCATGATATTCATAAAACAACGGTGGATGCCATGGAGAAAGTCATTCCCCAGCTCCTTGAAAAAGGGTATCAGTTGGTAACTGTCAGTGAACTTGCCCAGGCAAGAAAAGTGAAGATGGAAAGAGGGAAGAAGTATTTTTCTTTCCTTGAAAAATAAAAGGAAACGGATTGTCGTGAGCGACAATCCGTTTTTTTGAGCTCTTACTTTTGAAGATTCTTATTCGCAGTTGAGAGCATCAGTTTAATACGATTTAATTGGTTTACTTCACTAGCACCCGGGTCATAGTCAATGGCTACAATGTTAGCATGAGGATGTCGTCTGCGAAGCTCTTTGATAACCCCTTTTCCAACGACATGATTTGGAAGACAGGCAAATGGCTGGGTACAGATAATGTTCGGAGCACCGCTTTCGATGAGCTCTAACATCTCGCCGGTTAAGAACCAGCCTTCACCGGTCTGGTTACCTAAGGATACGATCTCTTTTGCCATATCTGCAAGATGATGAATCGGTGATGGTGCATCAAAATGTTGGCTGGCAAGGAAGGCCTTCTTCGCCGGAGAACGGAACCATTCCAAGACTTTGATTCCCAGATTCTGTAACCAAGGGCTCTTCATACCTAAGTGAGAGGACTTGAAGTTTCCGTTATAGAAACAGTACAAGAGGAAATCAAGTAAATCCGGCATAACAGCTTCCGCGCCTTCTGCTTCTAACAGGTTCACAAGTTCATTGTTCGCAGCCGGGGAGAATTTAACCAAAATCTCGCCTACAATACCAACTCTTGGCTTCTTTACATCCTTCATTGGAAGGTTATCGAAATCTTCTACAATCTGCCGACACATCTTCTTAAAGGTACGTCGATCCGGATATTTCTTTTCTAAGAAGGCAATACATTTTTTGCGCCATTTCTCGTGGAGAGCATTGGCAGAACCCGGTTCTACTTCATATGGACGGGTGCGATACAACACACGCATGAAGATGTCTCCAAATACCACGCCATAGATACCTTTCAGAACCAGTGGTAATGTAATCTTGAATCCAGGATTGTCTTCTAGACCGCTAAGGTTCAAGGAGATAACCGGAATATGCGGATATCCGGCTTTTTCCAAAGCACGTCGGATAAATCCAATATAGTTAGAAGCACGACAACCACCGCCGGTCTGAGTAATAATGAGAGCCAGACGATCCGTGTCATATTTTCCGGAAAGCACGGCTTCCATCAATTGCCCTACCACCAGTAAGGATGGATAGCAGGCATCGTTGTTCACATATTTCAAACCAATATCCACAGCGGATTTGTTATCATTATTCAACACCTCAATCTGGTATCCGCAAGAACGGAAAGCTGGTTCAATTAAGTCGAAATGAATCGGTGACATCTGCGGACACAGGATGGTATAATTCTTCCTCATCTCTTTGGTAAACTGCACTTTATGGATGGCAGAAGAGTGAAGGGTACGTTTCTCGTGCTTTTCTTCTCGTACACGGATGGCAGAGAGAAGAGAACGAATCCGGATTCTGGCTGCTCCTAAGTTGTTGACCTCATCAATCTTCAAGGAAGTATAGATCTTGCCGGATTTGGTCAAGATATCGGCCACAGCATCCGTGGTAACCGCATCCAGACCACAACCGAAGGAGTTTAACTGAATGAGGTCTAAGTTATCCTTGGTCTTCACATAGTTGGCAGCTGCATACAGACGGGAATGATACATCCACTGGTCCATGACAATGAGAGGCCGCTCCACTGGGTGGAGATGAGAGATGGAATCCTCTGTCAAAACTGCCAGCCCATAGGAGTGAATCATATCCGGAATACCATGGTGTACTTCCGGATCCAGGTGGTACGGACGTCCTGCCAGAACGATACCGCGCTTACCGGTCTTATCAAGGTATGCAACAGTCTCTTCTCCTTTTTTCTGCATGTCTTTTCTTGCACTTGCTAGTTCTTCCCATGCAAGGTGAACTGCTTCCTTGATTTCCTTCGGGGAAATAGAGAAGGCGTCTGCAAATTCTTCTGTTAATCGTTTTACAAGAATCTCTTCACTCTTAAAGGAGAGGAAAGGATTCATAAATTGCACCTTGCCATTTACAATCTCATCCATATTGTTCTTGATATTCTCCGGATAAGAGGTAACAATCGGGCAATTATAATGATTGTTGGCATCCGGGAATTCATCACGTTCATAAGGAATGCTCGGGTAAAAGATAAAGGAGATTCCCTGCTGAATCAACCATTCCACATGTCCATGGGCAAGCTTCGCCGGATAACATTCCGATTCGCTTGGAATGGATTCGATTCCCAATTCGTAAATCTTTCGGTTAGAAGCCGGAGAAAGCACCACGCGGAAACCTAACTTGTGGAAGAAGGTAAACCAGAATGGATAATTCTCATACATATTCAATACGCGCGGAAGACCAACAACGCCTCGGGTTGCTTCTTCTTCCGACAGCGGTTCATATCCAAAATACCGTTCCATCTTATAAGCAAAAAGGTTCGGCATATCACTTTCTTTCTTCTCTTTTCCAAGTCCCCGCTCACAACGGTTACCGGTAATGAAACTACGGCCGCCACTGAATTTGTTAATAGTCAGACGACAGTTGTTGGTACAGCCTTTACATTTGGCCATGCTGGTTGTATAAGTTAAGGCTTCAATCTCCTCGATGGACAGCATGGTGGTTCCTTTACACTTAGAAAAACGTTCTCGGGCAATTAAAGCAGCACCGAAAGCCCCCATGATACCGGCAATATCCGGGCGGACGGCTTCGCATCCAGCGATTTTTTCAAAACTGCGAAGGACCGCATTGTTATAGAAAGTTCCACCCTGTACGACAATTCGTTTTCCAAGGGAAGATGCGTCAGATACTTTGATAACCTTATACAAAGCATTCTTGATGACGGAATAGGCAAGACCGGCAGAAATATCAGCAACAGATGCCCCTTCTTTCTGGGCTTGCTTAACCTTGGAGTTCATAAATACGGTACAGCGGGTTCCAAGATCGATCGGGTGGGAGGCGAATAAAGCCTCATGGGCAAAATCTTCTACGCTATAATTCAAAGATTTTGCAAAGGTCTCGATGAAAGAGCCGCAGCCGGAAGAACAGGCTTCGTTCAGTTGAACGCTGTCTACCGTCTGGTTCTTGATCTTGATACATTTCATATCCTGTCCGCCAATATCCAGGATACAGTCTACATCCGGTTCAAAGAAGGAGGCAGCATAGTAATGAGAAACGGTCTCAACTTCGCCCTCGTCCAGAAGCAATGCGGCTTTGATCAAAGCTTCCCCATATCCGGTGGAGCAGGAGTGTGCAATCTTTACACCTTCCGGCAATTTGCTATAAATATCCTTAATCGCGGAAATGGTGGTACCAAGAGGATCCCCATCATTGTTATGATAGAAGGAGTAGAGCAAGGTTCCGTCTTCTCCAACAAGGGCCGCTTTGGTTGTGGTAGAACCGGCATCGATTCCAAGGAAAACATCTCCTTTATACGAAGAAAGATCTGCAATCGGAACCTGATGCTTGGCATGACGGTTCTCAAAAGCGTCATATTCTTCTTTGTTTGCAAAAAGAGGTTCCATACGTTCCACTTCAAAATCCATCTCAATCCGGTTGGCGAGACGGGTCTGCATCTCATGCAAAGAGACTGCCACCGTATCCTCTGCATGAAGGGCAGAACCAATGGCAGCAAAGAGATGCGAGTGTACCGGTGCGATGATATGCTCGTCATCCAGTTTCAATGTACGGATAAATGCTTTGCGCAGTTCTGATAAAAAGTGGAGTGGGCCTCCTAAGAATGCCACATGTCCACGAATTGGCTTACCACAGGCAAGTCCGCTGATTGTCTGATTCACCACAGCCTGGAAAATGGAAGCGGCCAAATCTTCCTTGGTTGCCCCTTCGTTAATCAGAGGCTGAATGTCGGATTTGGCAAATACACCACATCGTGCTGCGATGGTATAGAGGGCTTTGTAGTCTTTGGCATATTCATTCAATCCCATGGCATCTGTCTGCAACAGGGAGGCCATCTGGTCGATAAAAGAGCCTGTACCGCCGGCACAGATTCCGTTCATACGTTGTTCTACATTCCCTCCCTCAAAATAGATAATCTTCGCATCCTCTCCGCCTAACTCGATGGCAACATCTGTCTGTGGTGCATAATCCTGTAGAGCAGAAGAGACGGCAATGACTTCCTGTACAAAAGGAACGTTAAGATGCTTTGCTAAGGTCAAACCGCCGGAACCGGTAATGACCGGAGATACATGGATAGCACCAAGCTTGTGCAAAGCACGACCTAGGAGATCTGACAGCGTCTCTTGAATATTTGCAAAATGTCGTTCGTAATCGGAGAAAATCATCTCCTTTTGTTCGTCAAGAATGGCAATCTTGACAGTTGTGGAACCAATGTCGATTCCCAATGAATAAGTTTTATTTGTTTGCATGATTACACGCCTTTCTTTTCTGAAATTGATCATCACAATCATGTCCATTATACGACAAAATCTGACAAAATACAATTTTCTATTTCCTATTAAAAT